>JAUXQA010000107.1 GCA_030683195.1 Rhodoferax sp.
ATTGGCGGCGTCAAGGAAAAGGTGTTGGCTGCACTAGCGGCCGGCATCAAAAAAGTCATGCTCCCCGCACGCAACCGCAAAGACCTGGACGAGGTGCCGCAGGCCGCACGCGAACACCTGGAATTTGTCTTCATGGAAACCGTTGAAGAGGCCGCAAAGGCTGCCATTGAGCCGGTGCCTATGTGCGCTTGACAACAGTCAACAGGGGCCGTGCCCGCTACGCTTATAGTAATCAAACGTCACACATCAGGAGGAAAATCATGGGGAATCCCGACTTTAAAATTGACAAATCCAAAGCGCTCAAAGAAATCAGCACCGCGTTGTCTGAGTTGCGAGACGCACTCATGCAACTCTCCATGGCCATGAAAGACTGGCAGTTTGCAAGCGATGTGGTGCAACGCCAGAAGAACGAGGCCATCGTGCAGGAGCTATTGTCAAAGTTGGGGTCCATGCGCTGATGAACCCCGCGCACCATCCCTCAATGATGGTGCTTCTTGCTCACCGGGTGAGCCGGCTTGATGTTGATCTCAAGCCCGCGCAGGCCTGCAATGCGCCGGGCCATGCGCTCCACCTGAAAACGGGTTTGCTGGGTATCGACCTGTCCACTCAGGGTGACCAGACCGTTGTCCACATCAACCTCAATGTCGGACGCATTGATGGCGGGTATGGCGTCCAGCCGCTCCATCAGGTCCGCCTTCAAATCTGCATCTGATCTCATAGCTATCTCTCCTTTGATGGGCTAACTCTAAAGACAGCCACACCCTGTTTTTTTGAGAAATCGCAATACCCGTTCAGTCGCTTGAAATGACGATGAGGACACCTCAAGACGAGCAGGTCTTGATTCACCCCACACCGGAGTCATGACATGAAGAACCAAGCCACTGCATCCACGGTCAAGTCCAAACCGAGCCCCCGGAGCAAGCCCGCTCCAACGCTCAAGAAGGGCAACGGGCCGTTAGCCTCAGCGTCCGTTTCAAACGGCCAGGATCACGAAGAAATAGTCCGCCAGACCGCCTACTTTCTATACGAGTCCAGGCGGTGCGAAGGCGGGCATGACCTCGATGACTGGCTGGAGGCAGAAGCCCTTGTCGCCAGCCAGAGTCAAACAAGCACCCTGCGTACTGCCCACTGATTGCCTTGTGCGAGGAGAACCATGAAACCCAAACAGCTCCTGTTCCATGACAGCGCACGCGACAAAATCCGCTGCGGCATGAGCGCCTTGGCCGAGGCCGTGAAGGTCACCCTCGGGCCGCGTGGTCGCACGGTGATTTTGGAGCGCGAATTTGGCTCACCACAAATTGTGAACTCCGGGGTGCTGGTGGCCAAATCCATTGAACTGGAAGACCGGTTTGAAAACATGGGCGCACAACTGCTGCGGGAGGTGGCGGTGCGCACCAGCGAGATGGCCGGTGACGGCACCACCACCGCCACCGTACTGGCCCACGGCATGATTCAGGAAGGCCTGCGCTACCTCGCAGGCGGCATGAACCCCATGGACCTCAAGCGCGGCATTGAGTTGGCCGTTGACAAAGTGGTGGCTGAACTCAAAGCCATGGCGAAGCCCTGCGCCACCTCACAGGAAATCGCCCATGTGGCAGCCATCTCGGCCAACAACGACAGCTCCATTGGCGACCTGCTGTCCAGCGCCATGGACAGGGTCGGGCGCGAAGGCGCCATCGCCATTGAAGACGGCTCCGGCCTGGTCAGCGTGCTGGAGGTGGTGGAGGGCCTGCAGTTTGACCGGGGCTTTTTGTCGCCCTATTTCATCAACACACCAGAGCGGCAAAGCGCGGTGCTGGAGAACGTGGCCATATTGCTGTGCGAGGGACGGCTCACGTCGCTGAAAGACCTGCTGCCCTTGCTGGAAGACATCGTCAAGGAAGGGCGCCCCCTGCTGGTGGTGGCCGAAGACGTTGACAGCGATTCACTCGCGGCGCTGGTCATCAACACCCTGCGCGGCACCCTCAAGACCTGCGCCGTCAAGGCCCCCGGCTTTGGCGACAAGCGCCGGGCCATGGTGCAAGACCTGGCCGTGCTCACAGGGGGCAAGGTGGTCAGCGATGAGGTGGGGTTGACGCTCGGCAAAGTCACTTTGCAGGACTTGGGGCGCGCCACCCGGATTGAAGTCACCAAAGACAACACCACCCTGATCGGCGGCGCCGGAAAACCCGCCGCCATTCAGGACCGCATCGCCAGCATCCGCCATGAGCGCGACCTATCCACCAGCGAGTACGAGCGCCAGCAGTTAGATGACCGCGCCGCCAAGCTCTCGGGCGGGGTGGCCCTGATCAAGGTGGGCGCTGCCACCGAGACCGAGTTGAAAGAACGCAAAGTGCGAGTGGAAGACGCCCTTCACGCCACGCGCGCCGCCGTGGCCGAGGGCATTGTGCCGGGCGGCGGTGTCGCCCTGCTGCGCGCGCGCCGGGTTCTGGCAGGGCTTGCGGGCAGCACCATTGACGAAACCTCGGGCATTCGCCTGGTATCACGCGCGCTTGAAGAGCCGCTGCGCCGCATTGTCAGCAATGCCGGTGACGAGCCCTCGGTCATTCTCCACCGCGTGGACGAATCGGCAGACGCATCATTTGGCTACAACGCGGCCACCCGCACGTTTGGCGACCTGCTGCACATGGGCGTGATCGACCCGGCCAAGGTCACCCGCCTGGCCTTGCAAAACGCGGCCTCGATTGCGGCCCTGATTCTCACCACCGACTGCCTGATTGCCCTGGCCCCGCCTGAGGGGGGCCTTGCCAGCGCACCAGGGCCTGAGGCTGCCCCTGACCTGTATTGATTCACCCCTTAAAAAGGAAAACTATGGATACCACCTGGGTTTTAGTTGCCAATGGCGAGCGCGCACGTTGTTTTGAGCGCCGCACCGAGGACCACGCGCTGATTGAGTTGGCCGACTTTGTGCACCCGCAAAGCCACCCATCAAGCACAACGGCCGCGGGCGATGTGAGCGGCGACGCAGGCAAGGGCCACGGGCGCACCGGACACGCCGGCACGCAGTTTGAGCCCCACACCGAAGCACACGCCAAAGAGCGCGGCAACTTTGCCACCCAGCTGGCCAACTACCTCAACCAAGGCGTCAACGACCACCAGTTCAACCAACTGGT
>JAUXQA010000109.1 GCA_030683195.1 Rhodoferax sp.
GGCCGGGTTGACCCGGATGATGCGGGTGTGCGGGTCGGTCACGATGATGGCTTCAGCCGCCGTCATGAACACCGATTCGCTCAGAAGCGTTTGGCGCTGCTTGTCCTTGATCTCGGTGATGTCGGTCGAGATACCGCCCACACCATAGATCTGGCCTTGTTCGTCAAGCAGCGGGAATTTTCGTGTCAGGAAGTCCAGCGTGCCTTGCGCGCCACCCACATGAAACTGCTCTTCCACGGTCACCGGCTCACCCGTGAGCATCACGCGCTGGTCTGCTTCGGTTTGCAAAATGGCGTCTCGCAGGGGCAGAAAACTCTCACGGCGCTTTCCAAGTACGGCCTCTGGCGTACGGCCCAACAACTTGAGCAAGGTCTGGTTGGCCAGCAGCATGTGGCCCTTGCCATCGGCCGCAGCAATCAGGTTTTCGCTGCTATCGAGCAGCAGCGAGAAGAAGCGCTGGTCTTTCTCGCGCGCCACCTCGGCGCTGCGGTCTACCAGCAGAACCAGTACTCGGATGTCCAGGTGGTAGTCCATCGACAGCTGAATCAGGTGGGCATCAAACATCAGGGCGGGCTCTGGTCCCACAGCAATGGCCAGCTTGTGCAACACCAGAGGTTCCCCGTCGCGCACATCGCGCAGTGCCACATGCAGGCGTGTGCGGTCGTCGCGGCTCAGGCCCTGAAACAGGCGGTTGTCCAGACTGCCATGGGCTTTGCGTTCCCCCAGCAGTGTGGCTGCGCGTTCGTTGCACTCCTCGATCAGCCCCCGCGCCTCCACCACCAGGGCGGGCAGGGGCATTTGCTCAAACAAGGACTGGTAGCGTCGCCGGGATACCGCCAAGCCGTGCTGGGCCGAGCGCAGTTCCTCGTTTTGCAGTTCCAGCTCAATTTGGTAGATGCGCAAATCTTCCAGGAGCTTGGTCACCTCCACGGTGGCCAGGTCGGTGACCGTGTCGCCAGGCTGCTGCTGTGCCAGCGCCAGGGCGCGTTCTTTGAGCTGCTGCAAGTGCGCGGCGCTTGGGTTCGGCCCGGTCATGACGCCACCAGCAGGCTCTGCGCTCTCTGCTCTCGCCACTCGGTGATGTTCACATGGCTGACGACTGCCCCCGGCTGCTCACCGCCGACACGGGAGA
This sequence comes from Rhodoferax sp., assembly GCA_030683195.1. Lineage (GTDB taxonomy): Bacteria > Pseudomonadota > Gammaproteobacteria > Burkholderiales > Burkholderiaceae_C > Rhodoferax. The sequence continues at coordinate 1,133 of JAUXQA010000109.1, forward strand.
CGTGCATCACAAACCAGCGCTCCTGTGTGGGCGAGTGGCAGGGGTACTCCAGCGAGAACAGGTCCAGGCGCCCCTCCAGTACATCGCGTACACCCCGCTGGGCGGCGCCGGCAGTCGTGTCCTGCAGGTTCTGGGGTTCATGGATTTCCCGGCACACGTCCAGGTAATTGACGCCGGGGCCTGAATGCTTGAGGTCCACGTCGCCGTTGTCGGTGGCAAAGCGGCGCCAGGCGTGGTTGATCAAGGTGATGATGCCCTGCGGGTTGAGCACGGCAATATGTTCGGCCAGGGCATCAATGATGTGCTGCAACCTGGACATCTCGTGCAGCGCCGTGACATCCAGAAAACTCGTCACAGCCCCCCGGGCGCTGCTGGAGCTCACGCTGTAGGGCAGCATGCGCACCAGGTAGTGCAGGCCGTTGACGCCGCGCACTTCTTTCTCCACCTTGACGCCCTCTTTGAGGGTGTGGCCCAGATCGGCAATCAGCTCGGGGTACAGCAGAGTGTGGGCCAGGTCGTCGAGCGGGCGGCCAATGTCGGAGTCGCGCAGCTTGAAGATGTGTGTGGCGTCCGGGCTGAAGCGGGTGAGTTTGAGGTTTTCATCCACAAACACGGTGCCTGCCGGCACCGCCTGTGCCATGTTGTCCAGATCGGCGTTGAGGCGGTTCAGGATGTCGATTTTTTCCTGGAACTCTGCGTTCACCGTGATGAGCTCCTCGTTCACGGACTGCAGCTCTTCGTTGGCGCTTTGCAGCTCCTCGTTGGAGGCCATCAACTCCTCATTGGTGGCCTGCAGCTCTTCGTTGGAGGTCTCCAACTCTTCCACGGTGGCCTGCAGGCTCTCGCGGGTGGCCGCGAGTTCGCGCTCCAGCACCTCAATGCGCTCAGCGGTCTCGGTGCTCACATCAAGGGTGGTCAGGGTCTCGTTGGGCGCCGGCGCGCGGAGTTGCTCGAAGGCCAGCAGGGTGAGCCGCTCCCCCTCGAATTCTTCGACTGGCCAGGCACTCAGGCGCAGGTGCTCGACCTGGCCCTGTGCATCAATTTTGAGCCGGTCTGACGAGACACTGCAGGCCTCGCGCCCGGCCTTGAACAGCAGGGCAATTGCCACGGGAATCAGCGGGTCCGGCAGGATGCGGTTCAGGTCCAGGCTGGCCGTGCCCTCGCGCAGCTGCAAGAACTTGTGCACATCACCATAGGAGTGCACCAGCTCGTGCCGGCTGTTGACCAACACCGCAGCAGGTGGTGCAAACGCCTTGAGCAGGGCGTTGAAACCCAGGTCTACCGCAGTTGATTTCAAGCGGCTGGCATGCGTTTTCAGGGCCAACCCGCGTGAGCTGCCGCTATAGCCATAACCCGATCCGGCGGTCATCTCCAGCGGCATCCGGGTGGTGCGCACCATCTGCCAGATCTTGTGGCGCGCGCTCACGGGTGTGAAGTCTTTGTCAAGCTCGCTGAGCGACTCACTGGAGCCGAGAAACAGGTGGCCACCGGGCACCAGTGCGTACTGAAAACGCTTGAGCGCCCGCTCCTGTGCCTGGGCCTTGAAGTAAATCAGGGCGTTGCGGCACACCACCAGGTCCATCCGGGTAAAGGGCGGGTCGGTGAGCATGTTGTGCCGGGCAAACACAATGCACTGGCGCAACTCGTTCTTCACCACAAAATGGGTGCCTTTTTTGACAAAAAATCGCTCCAGCTGCTGCGGTGACACCTCGGCCGCAATCGACTCTGGGTAAGTGCCGGAGCCTGCGGCCTCCACGTTTTGCTGCTCCACATCGGTGGCAAAAATCTTGAGTGTGGGCCAGCGCTTGAGTTGGTCAAAGGCTTCCAGAAACAACATGGCCAGCGAATAAGCCTCTTCGCCCGTTGACACGGCCGCTGCCCACACCCGCAGGGTGTCGCCAGCCTTTTTCTTCATAAGCAGGGGGTCAATGACCTGGCGCCCCAAAATCTCAAATGCGTCCGGGTCCCGAAAAAAACTGGTCACCGGAATCAACAGTTCCCGGCGCAGCGTGAGCACCTCGTTGCGGTCCTCAATGAGCAGGTCCAGGTAAGACGAGAGCGTGGCAGTTTGGCGCACCGTCATGCGCCGCTCAATGCGCCGGGTGACCGTGCCGGGTTTGTATTCCTGAAAATCAATGCCCCCGACCTTGAGCAGCAGCTGCATGATGCCGGTCATGGCAGCCTCGGGGCTCAGCGCAGTGTCCCGCCCCAGGCTGCTTCTGGTGGCCTCAGTGCTCGCTTCCGGCAGGTTTTGCAACAGGTTCAGAATGCGCGGGCCAATGTGCTCCACCGGCAAAATCACGTCCACCAGGCCAGTGGCGATCACGCTGCGCGGCATACCGTCAAATTTGGCGTTTTCCGGCTCCTGCGCAATCAAAAATCCGCCCGCATCGTTGATGGCCGCAGCTCCCCGGGTGCCGTCGGATCCGGTGCCCGACAGGATCACGCCCACTGAGTGTTCCCGGTAATGCTCGGCCATGGATCTGAAGAACACATCAATCGGCAGCGTCAACGTGCGCGGGTTTTTGGGGGTGAGCCGCAGGTAGCCCTCCCCAATGTGCATCATGGAGCCCGGCGGAATCAGGTACACGTGGTCGGGGCGGATGGGAGTGTCTTGCTGCACCATCACCACCGGCATCTGGGTGTGCCGGGACAGCAGGTTGGCCATCATGCTTTTGTAATCGGGTGAAAGGTGCTGAATCACTACAAAGGTAGCGCCAGAGTCACAGGTCAGGTGGTCAAACAGCTTTTCCAGCGCTTCAAGTCCGCCCGCAGAGGCGCCGATGGCCACAATGTGGACAGGGGGAGTGGGTGCGGAGACCGTCATGAGCGAGACCTTTGGTTGTTGCCTGAAGCGAAATTAGGCGCGGCCGCGAGTCTGACGGTTGCATCTATTGAATAATCGAAAACTCAATTATTTTACATTTTGTCCAGGACAAAAGTTCTCTTCATGACCCAGATCAATGTTGTCCCAATGAGCTTGCCGGTGCAGCCCATGAGCCTGGCGGCAACCGAGCAGGCCAGTGGCCTGCCGCGCGAGGTGCTGCGCAAGTGGGAGCAGCGTTACGGGTTTCCCCAGCCTCTGCGAGATGCGCGCGGGCAGCGCATGTACTCGTCAGCCGATGTGCAGCGCATGCAACTCCTCAAGCGTCTCATACACCAGGGTCTGCGCCCGGGAAAGCTGATGTCTTTGACCACAAGCGACCTGCAGGCCTTGCTGGCTCA
>JAUXQA010000123.1 GCA_030683195.1 Rhodoferax sp.
CCGACGTCGCACGTGAAGCAGGCGTTTCTAAAGCCACTGTTTCCCGGTTTTTAAACCACCGCGACACGCTGCTGACCAAAGACATTGCGGCGCGCGTGGAAGTGGCCATAGCCACACTGGCATACAGCCCCAGCCCTATGGCGCAAGCACTCAAACGGGGGCGCTCGCGCCTGATTGGGTTGGTGGTAGCCGATGTCACCAACCCTTTTTCAGTGGCGGTACTGCGAGGTGCCGAGAAGGCCTGCCAGGAGGCAGGCTACTTGCTCATGCTGTTCAACTTGGGCAACGATAGCCGGCGCGAAAGCGAAGCCATTGAGGCCCTGGCGGCTTACCAGGTGGATGGGTTCATTCTCAACACCCTCGGGCACGACGGCGGCGTGGCAGCAGACGCGGCCCGTCACGGCAAACCGGTCGTGCTGGTAGATCGACGCCACCCCGAAATGCAGGCCGACTTTGTGTCGCTGGACAACACCGGTGCCGTGCGCCTGGGAGCGCGGCATCTGACAGCTGCGGGCTACACGGAGTTGCTGTATGTCTCGGAGCCGGTCAAAAACGTGAGTTCACGGGAGGAGCGGGAAATCGCTTTTCGCAACTTTGTGGCCGAGCCGACCACCGACTGCGCCGCCTTGCACGGCCTCACCTTTGAGAGCTTTGCCAACGAGCCCGAGGCGCTGGACCAAGCCCTGCGCAATCTGCGTCAACGTGCGGGCTTGCAGCACGTGCCCGGTGTTATTTGCAGCAACGCGGTGGTCACCCTGCGCGTGGTGGCCGCCGTGGCGCGTCTGGGTTGGCAACTGGGCAAAGACCTCGGCTTGCTCGGGTTTGACGACACCGAATGGTCGCCCTACGTGGGCCCGGGCATCAGCACCATCGCCCAGCCCACCGACGAGTTGGGACGCATTGCCGCAGGCTGCCTGATCGAGCGGCTCAACGGCCTGAGTTTGCCACCCCGACAGATTTTGTTGTCCGGGCAGCTGCTGCCGCGCGGCTCGTCAGTTTCACAAGCCATCCTGCCACCCTAGGGTTTGCACTAGTTACCGCATGAATCAGCTCGATTTTATAATTTACTGAAACCGGTTTCATTGAATTCAGGATTGAACTCACCAGACCGCAAGCTTGCAGGTATTTTTTGAACCCACCGGCGTCTGCGCCCCTCATGAACTACACATTTCAATTTGCCGATGTCTTTGCCGCCTGGCCGCTGCTGCTCAAAGGGACGCTCAACACCATTGAGTTGTCCGTGCTGGCCATGCTGATGGGTTTGGTCCTGGCCATCGTATGTGCCTGGGGCAAAACCGCCGGTCCCAAACCGCTGCGTTTTGTCATCAATGTCTACATCGAGTTGATTCGCAACACCCCGTTTTTGGTGCAACTGTTCTTTTTCTTCTTTGCCTTGCCTGCCCTGGGCCTGCGCTGGACCGCCTACACGGCTGCCCTGACCGCCATGGTGATCAACCTGGGGGCTTACGCCACCGAGATCATCCGGGCCGGGATCGAGTCCATTCCGAAAGGGCAGATCGAAGCCGGCCTGGCCCTGAACCTCAAGCGCCACGAGATCTTTCGGTTTGTGATTCTGAAACCGGCGCTCAAGGCGATCTACCCGGCGCTCACCAGCCAATTCATTTTGCTGATGCTGAGTTCGGCTGTGGTGTCGGCCATTTCCGCCGACGACCTGACCTCGGTGGCGGCCAATCTGCAATCGCAGACCTTTCGCAGCTTCGAGATTTACATTGTGGTGGCCGTGATCTACCTGGCTTTGGCGCTGGCCTTTTCCGCGCTGTTCCGGGTGATCTACCGGCTGACCCTCAACTACCCGGCGGGCCGATGATGCGCACCTTTGGTTTTCCCGAATTTTTGTTCATTCTTGAGGCTGCCAAGTGGACCGTGGCGCTGTCCCTGATCGCCTTCATCGGCGGTGCGGTAGGCGGCCTGATCATCGCGCTCAGCCGCACGTCGCACAACGGCGTGGCGCGCTGGGTGTCAGGGGCGTTTATTCAGGTTTTTCAGGGCACACCGCTGTTGCTGCAGCTTTTTTTGGTGTTCTTCGGTGCCCCGGTGCTCGGCCTGGACATCAATCCCTGGGTGGCCGCAGGCGTGGCCCTCATTTTGAACAGCAGTGCCTTTTTGGGTGAGATCTGGCGGGGCTGCATTCAGGCCATCCCGAGCGGCCAATGGGAAGCCGCGCAGGCCCTGAGCCTGTCGTATGTGGCGCGCATGCGCTATGTGATCTTGCCGCAGGCGGCACGGATCGCCTTGGCGCCCACCGTCGGCTATATGGTGCAAATCATCAAAGGCACCTCTCTGGCGGCCATCATCGGGTTTGCAGAGATCACCCGCGCCGGGCAGATCATCAACAACGCCACCTTTCAGCCCTTGATCGTTTTCAGCGTGGTGGCGGCCATTTACTTTGTGCTGTGCTGGCCCTTGTCTTTGCTGGCTGCCCGCATGGAACGTCAACACGCAGCTACTGCGGCCCGTTGACAACTTCTTTTTTTCGCCGTGTCATTTTTCATAACCCTTCAGGAGACTTCACCATGATCAAACCACTGCAGCGCCGCGTATTCACCGGCACCGCTCTCGCCCTGGGCCTGGCCGCAACCCTGTCCGTCTGGGCGCCGCTGGCCAGTGCGCAAACGGTGGCTGACATCAAGAAAAAGGGCGAGCTGACCATTGGCATGCTGGTGGACTTTCCGCCCTACGGCACCATGAACAGCAGCAACCAGCCTGATGGCTACGACGCCGATGTGGCCCGCCTGATGGCCAAAGACCTGGGCGTCAAGGTCAATCTGGTGCCCGTTACCGGACCCAACCGCATTCCGTTCTTGCTGACCAACAAGGTCGATTTGCTGGTCGCTTCGCTGGCGGTCACGCCCGAGCGCTCCAAGCAAGTGCAGTTTTCCAAACCTTATGCAGCAGCCAGCATCGTGTTGTATGGAGACAAAAAAGCCAACATCAAGACCGCAGCCGACCTCAAGGGCAAGCGCGTGGGCGTCGCCCGGGCCAGCACGCAAGATGTGGCGCTGACTGCCGTGGCCCCTGAAGGCACCGAAATCCGCCGCTTTGACGACGATGCCTCGGCCATGCAGGCGCTGATGTCGGGCCAGGTGGATGCCATTGGTTGCTCCACCACGGTGGCGGCGCAGATTGACAAACGCGCACCGGCCAATGCTTTTGAGAACAAATTCTTGTTGCGCCAGCAGGTCATGGCGGTGGCCATGCGCCCCGGGCAAGCTGAGCTTTTGACCACCGTGGACGACTTTGTCGCCCGCAACACGGCCAACGGCGAACTCAACAAGCTCTACCGCAAATGGCTGGAAACCGACCTGCCAAAAATGCAGTAAACCCGACCTCACCCTGCCTCAACCGGTGCTTTCATGACAGACACAGTGCAATCCCCCGCCGCCATCACCCTCACTGGGGCGGATGAGCCCATCATCCGCATCGACGCGGTGAATAAATGGTACGGCAAATTTCAGGTCCTGACCGACATCCACCTGAACGTGCGGGCGGGTGAACGCATTGTGGTTTGCGGGCCCTCGGGCTCGGGCAAGTCCACCCTGATACGCTGCATCAACCGGCTGGAAACCGTCCAGAGTGGGCGCATCGTGGTGGACGGTATTGACCTCACCGCCGGGGGCAAAAACGTGGACTCGGTGCGCCAGGAGGTAGGCATGGTGTTTCAGCAGTTCAACCTGTTTCCGCACCTGACCATTTTGCAAAACTGCACGCTGGCGCCCATGCGGTCACGCAAATTAAGCCAGGACGAGGCCGAGACCATCGCCATGAAATACCTGACCCGCGTGCGCATCCCCGAGCAAGCCCACAAGTACCCCAGCCAGCTCTCAGGCGGCCAGCAACAGCGCGTGGCCATTGCCCGCGCCCTGTGCATGACACCCAAGATCATGCTGTTTGACGAACCGACCTCCGCGTTGGATCCCGAAATGGTCAAGGAGGTGCTCGACACCATGGTGAGCCTGGCAGAAGAGGGCATGACCATGCTGTGCGTGACGCACGAAATGGGTTTTGCCCGCAGCGTGGCCGACCGCGTGATCTTCATGGCGAACGGAAAGATCATTGAACAGGCGCCGCCCCAAGAATTCTTCAGCAACCCGCAGCATGAGACCACGCGGAACTTTCTGGGCCAAATATTGAATTCGCAACATGCGCACTGACCTCGCTGACAGCGCCATCTCACCCGCCAGGAGCGGGCACGACATCCTCATTTCCCTCTCGGCTTTTGGTGCGGACGAAGTCAGGCGGCACGGCCAGTTGTGGTTTGCAGAACTGAGCCTGGCCGCCGGTGCCGATGGCGTTGAAGTGCGCAGCGAACTCCTGCTGGACGCCGCCCGCGAACTACCCGCCCTGGCCAAATTGGTGGCCGCTCATGGCAAACGTGTGGTGTATTCCTGCGCCGATGGCCTGTGGAACACGGACGGCAGGCTGGACCAACGCGCACTGGAAGACTCATTGACTGCGGCCCACGCTTTGGGCGCACGTCAATTGAAGATGTCTATTGGTGGTTTTGATTGTGGCTCGCACACCAGCCTGTGTCACCTTCACCAGCAGTTGCAAAGCGCTGATGTAGAGCTGCTGATCGAAAATGACCAGACCGACATGGCGGGCACGCTCTCGGCACTCCAGTATTTCTTTTATTCCGCACAGGCCAAGGGGCTGAGCCTGGGCATGACCTTTGACATGGGCAATTGGCATTGGACCGGGGAATGCGCCCAGCAGGCCGCCACCGCTTTCGCGCCGCAGGTGCGCTACGTGCACTGCAAGGGCGTGCAGCGCCAGCCGCAGCGCTGGGTCGCCGTGCCCCTGGCGCAGTCCAGTGCGCCTTGGCGCGCAATTCTGCGCAAGCTGCCCGCCGGCGTGCCGTGGGCCATTGAATACCCCCTGGCCGGCGATGACCTGGCAGAGGTGACCCGTCGTGAAATTGCGGACCTGCGTCAACTGGCCCAAGTCCTGGCGAAGCAAAAAAATTCGCCCGCCAGCACCCATCCGTGGGCTCCAGCATGAGCTCGCCTTCTCTGGACGTCATCACGTTTGGCGAAGCCATGATGCTGCTGGTCGCCAGCCAACCAGGGCCGTTGGAAGGCGTAGAGAGTTTTCACAAACGCACCGCAGGTGCAGAAACCAACGTAGCTATTGGCCTGGCGCGCCTGGGCCTCAGAGTCGGCTGGGCCAGCCGGCTCGGCACGGACTCCATGGGCCGCTATCTGCTGGCAGCCATGGCGGGCGAAGGCATCGACTGTTCGCATGTGGTGTGCGACCCTTTGCAAAAAACCGGTTTTCAGTTCAAGGGCTGCGTCACGGATGGCAGTGACCCGCCTGTCGAGTACCACCGCAAGGGGTCAGCCGCCAGCCACATGGGACTGGCCGACATCGACATCCCGTGGCTGCTCAGCGCACGCCACCTGCACGCCACCGGCGTGTTTGCCGCTGTATCCAGCAGCACGCTGGATGCCGCCCGCCAGACCATGACCCTGATGCATGAAGCCGGCCGCACGGTGTCCTTCGACCCCAACTTGCGCCCCACCTTGTGGGCTACCCCCGAGCGCATGCGCGAGTGCATCAACGAACTATCCACCCATGCCGACTGGGTATTGCCCGGCCTGGAAGAAGGCCGTTTCCTGACCGGCCACACCAGCCCGCAAGACATCGGCGCTTTTTACAGGCAACGCGGTGCTGCGCTGGTGGTCGTCAAGCTGGGCAGCGAAGGGGCCTATTTTGATGGCGAGGCGGGCTGTGGCTTTGTGCCGGGCTATCCCGTGGCTAAAGTGGTGGACACCGTGGGCGCCGGGGACGGTTTTGCGGTGGGCGTGATCAGCGCGCTGCTGGGCGGACTGAGCGTGCCCGAGGCGGTCCAGCGCGGCACCTGGATTGGCGCGCGGGCCGTGCAGGTGCTGGGCGACAGCGAGGGCCTGCCAACCCGCCAGGAACTCATCGACTCAGGACTGCCGACATGACACCCACCGACCCCAAGCCAGCAGTCCGAAAAAAAGTGCTGGTGTTCAGGGAACTGCCTCCCGACCAGTTGGCGCGCCTGCAAGCCGCCCACGACGTGACCGTGGCCAACCCGCGCGTGCCAGAGCAAGCATCTCTTTTTCATGCCGCATTGGCAAACGCCGAGGGCCTGATTGGCTCCAGCTACGCCATCAGCGCATCTGTACTGGCTCAGGCGCCGCATCTCCAGGTCATCTCCAGTGTGTCCGTGGGCGTCGACAACTACGACCTGCCCGCGCTCAGAGCACGCGGCATTGTGCTGTGCCACACACCGGGTGTGCTGACCGAGACTACCGCAGACACGGTTTTTGCGCTCATCATCGCCAGCAGCCGCCGACTGGTCGAACTGGCCAACCATGTGCGCGAAGGTCAGTGGACGCGCAACA
>JAUXQA010000129.1 GCA_030683195.1 Rhodoferax sp.
TCTGGCACCAGCCTCAATGATTTGTTCTCGGCGGCCGCCAAGAACGCCCGCGACTCCGGGCCGATGGAGCGCATTTTTGCCAGCGGCATGCGCGAATACCAAAAACTGCGCGAGCGCCACATCACCGACGCCGGCACCCTCATGGACGGCGCCCGGCGCGCCATGCGGGCGAGTTTTCAGCGCGAGATGGATGTGATTGAAACCAACTTGTCGTTTCTGGCCTCGGTCGGCTCCGTGTCGCCTTACGTGGGCCTGTTTGGCACCGTGTGGGGCATCATGCACGCCTTTACCGGCCTGGCCTCGCTGCAGGTGGTGACATTGTCCAGCGTGGCGCCGGGCATTGCCGAGGCTCTGGTGGCAACCGCCATTGGCCTGTTTGCCGCCATTCCGGCGGTGGTGGCCTACAACCGCTTTGCCCGGGACATAGACCGCATCGCCATTCGCCTGGAGACCTTCATTGAAGAGTTTTCCAACATCTTGCAGCGCAACGTCAGTGCGCAATCGGCCTCTGGCCACTGAAGCGGGAGAACCAGCATGGCATCTCTGGTGAGCAGAGGGCGCGGGCGGCGCACCATCAACGAGATCAACATGGTGCCCTTCATTGACGTGATGCTGGTGCTGTTGATTATTTTCATGGTCACCGCGCCATTGATCACCCCCAGCGTGATCGACCTTCCCCGCGTCGGCAAGGCTGCCAAGCAACCCGACCAGGTGATTCAAATCATCATCAGCAAAGATGAGTCGATGAGCATGAAAGTCAAGGAAAAATCCACACCTGTAGCGCTCAAAGACATCGCCAGCGCCGTGCGCCAGGCGCAAAGCGGTGCCACCAACTCGGCTGTGGTCATCAGCGCCGACAAGAACACCAAGTACGAGACCGTTGTGAAGGTCATGGACACGCTGCAACGCGCGGGCGCGCAGCGGGTGGGCTTGTCGGTTCAACTCACCAATTGACCCCGGCATGAGGACGGCCACGGATCGCCTTGAATTTGCGCCACCGCCAACCCCGGGCCTGATGCGCTCGCTGGGGCTGGCCGTCCTGGCCCATGCTCTGCTGCTGGCGGCCCTGACGTTGGGTGTGCAATGGAAGCGCGATGACGTGACCCTGACCGCCGAGGCCGAAGTGTGGTCGGCCGTGCCGCAACAGACCGCGCCCAAGCTCGAAGCTCCCCCCGAAGAACCGGTGCCGCCCCCCGCACCCGAGCCAGAACCCGCACCGCCCCGACCTGTGCCCCCGCCCATTCCCCAGGTTCAGCCCCCTGCACCGCCCGAGGTGGACATTGCCCTGGAGCAGGAAAAAGCCCGGCTGAAGAAGCTTAAAGAACAGAAACAAGCGAAAGAAAAGCTCGCGCTGGAACAGCGCCGCGAGGAGAAACTGCGCCAGGACAAGTTGAAACAGGAACAGCTCAAACTGGACAAACTCAAACAAGAAAAATTGCTGGCCGATCAAAAACGCGAACAAGACAAGCGCGTGCAGGACAAGCGTGAGTTGGAAAAACGGGAACTGGACAAACGCGAAAAAGACAAGGCCGTAGCCCAGGAGAAAAAGAAAGCCGAGCAAGAAGCCCAACGCAAGGAGGACGCCGCCAAAGCGCAGGCCGAGGCCAAGCAAATGGAGGCCCAGCGTCAGGCCAACCTGCAGCGCATGGCCGGGCTGGCCGGTGCCACGGGCACACCGGGCGCCACTGGGACTGCGTTGCAATCGTCTGGCCCTTCGGCCAGTTATGCGGGACGTATTCGCGCAAGCATCAAGCCCAACATTGTGTTCACCGACGACATCACGGGCAACCCGGTGGCGGAGGTTGAGGTGCGAACCTCGCCAGACGGCACCATCATCAGCCGTAAGCTCATCAAGCCCAGCGGTGTGGATTCCTGGGACGACGCCGTGCTTAAAGCCATCGACAGGACAGGCAAGCTCCCCAAAGACGTGGATGGCCGGGTGCCGCAATCGCTGGTGATCAGTTTCAGGCCCAAAAACTGAGCCTGACACACGCAGTCAGCAGCTGCTGCACGGCGGCCTGAAAAATATTAATTCAATAGCACTCCAGGCAATGAACACGCCGGCTAGAGGCCTATTTCATTCATAAATGATCTCTGAGCGCCCTTGATCGGCCTGCGCCCGCCACCCCGCGAGCGCGGCGTTGGTCGGGAAGAACCGAACGCCCTCGCCCAGCTGCAACTCGGCAGAAGCACCACCACTGGCATCCTGGCAAGCCACCATCAGGCGCACGCCCAGCCCGCGCA
>JAUXQA010000133.1 GCA_030683195.1 Rhodoferax sp.
GTTGGCCAAGATCGGCATCGTCGCTAAAATTGAAAACGTGGAATGGGCCCAGTGGCTCAGCGGCACGTTCACCAACAAGAACTACGACCTCACCATCATCTCGCATGTAGAGCCGTTTGATTTGGGCAACTACGCCAAGCCTGGCTACTACTGGGGCTACGAATCTCCCCAATTCAGCGCTCTGTTTGACAAAATTCAGAACGCACCGCGTGCAGCAGACCGCGCCAAGCTGCTCGGTGACGCCCAGCGCATGCTCGCCAACGATGCTGTGCACGCCTACCTGTACCAGCCACAGTGGATCACAGTAGCCAACAAGAACCTCAAGGGGCTCTGGAAGGACATGCCGATTTTTGTCAATGACGTCGCGGCACTCTCGTGGTCATGAAGCTGCACGAACTCAGCGCTAAAGAGCTGCTGGGAGCCTACCGTCGTCATGAACTTTCACCCGTGGAAGTCACGCAGGCGGTACTCTCCCACATTGAGCAGTGGGAGCCGCACCTTCATGCCAGTTATTTGTTTCGGCCCGAACTTGCGCTTGAGCAAGCTCGGGCATCGGAGGCGCGCTGGCAACGCAACGAACCCTGCGGCGCACTGGATGGAGTCCCCGTCACCATCAAGGAAAACATAGCCACACGGGGCGACCCCATGCCCTTGGGCACCCGGGCCACTGACCTCACTGGTGCTGCAGAGAACGCGCCACCCGCAGCACGCCTGATGGAAGCGGGTGCGGTGATGGTCTGCAAAACCACCATGCCGGATTACGGCATGCTCTCCAGCGGCTTGTCGAGTTTTCATGCGCTGGCACGCAACCCGTGGGACTTGAGCAAAACCCCCGGTGGCTCCAGCGCCGGCGGCGGTGCGGCCGCAGCGGCAGGCTACGGCCCGCTTCATATCGGCACCGACATTGGCGGCTCACTGCGTCTTCCAGCTGGCTGGTGCGGCATCTTCAGCCTCAAACCCAGCCTGGGCCGCATCCCGATTGACCCGCCTTACACCGGCAGGGCCGCAGGCCCCATGACACGAACCGTCGAAGACTCGGCGCTGATGATGCAGGCGCTGTCGCTGCCAGACAGCCGGGACAGCATGAGCTTGCCCTACCAAGCTATAGCCTGGGACCAATTTGACCAAGGCGCACAGCGGGTTCGCGGTCTCAAAATTGGTCTGCTGATGGATGCCGGTTGCGGCCTGTCCCCAGAGCCTGAAGTGCGCGCGGTCATCGAGCGCGCCGCCCGAATTCTGGAAAACGCCGGCGCCATCATCGAACCCATGGCGCCATTCATGACCCAAGCCATGCTGGACGGCATGGACCACGCTTGGCGCATGCGCTCCTACCAGGATTTGTTGGCACTACCGGCAGACAAAAAAGTCAGTGTCTTGCCTTACATACAGCAATGGGCTGAGAGCGCGGCAGGCATGACCGGGCCGCAAGTATTTGCTGCAGTGAGCCAATTTCACGCCACACGTCTGGCCACTGTCAGGGCGTGCCAGCCCTTTGATTTTGTCATCTCGCCTACCTCCCCCATGCCAGCCTTTGCGGCAGAGCTGCCCTCGCCCACAAACGATCCGTTGCGACCACTGGAGCACATCGGGTTTACCGTGCCTTACAACATGTCGGAACAGCCCGCAGCCTCCATCAACTGCGGCTATACAAGCCAAGGCCTGCCTATCGGCTTGCAGATTGCTGGCCAGCGGTTTGATGATCTGGGTGTGCTGCAGCTATCACGAGCTTTTGAAGGCCTGCGTGACCCGCAGCGCCCCTGGCCGCAGCCGCCCAGCGCTTGATCAGGCGTTGCGGGCGCCCGGCGATGTAACCAAGGCTGGGCGCCTGCTTCGCAGCCAGGCCTTCTCGATCTCCACCGCATAAAATACCACTGACGCGGCCCCAAGGCAGATCAACAACTCCACCAGGCTCAATGGCTGCGTCTTGAACACAGGATTCAACAGCGGCACGTAAATGGTTGCCATTTGCAGCCCAAAGGTCAGCAACACAGCGCCAAGCAATGGCCGGTTGGAACCCAGACCCAGGCGAAACAAGGATTCTGTCTCCGAGCGCACGGCCAGCACATGCGCCATTTGGCCCAACGTCAGCACGGTGAACACCATGGTCTGCCAGTTGGCGTGCCCTGTGGACAGGGCCCAGGCCTGCACCAGCAGGCACAGGCCCGCCAGGAGCAGACCCACCCACAAGATGTGCTGCCACATGCCACGGGCAAACAGGCTTTCCTGCGGCGCGCGGGGTGGGCGCTGCATGGTGTTGCGCTCGGCTGGCTCAGCCGCCAGCGCCAGCCCCGGCAAACCGTCGGTGACCAGGTTGATCCACAAAATGTGAATTGGCAGCAAGGGAATCGGCAAGCCCATCAGGGGCGCCAGAAAGATGGTCCAGATTTCACCCGAATTGCCCGTCATCGCATAACGTACAAACTTTCTGATGTTGTCGTAAATGCGCCGCCCCTCACGCACCGCAGCAACAATGGTGGCAAAGTTGTCGTCCATCAGCACCAGACTGGCCGCTTCGCGCGCCACGTCGGTACCGCCACGGCCCATGGCCACACCAATATCCGCCTGCCTGAGCGCGGGCGCATCGTTAACGCCGTCACCCGTCATGGCGACAAACTCGCCGCGCGCCTGCAGAGCCTCCACGATGCGGATTTTTTGCGCAGGATCAACCCGTGCGTAGACCCGAACAGTCGCCACCCGCTCGCGCAGCGCTGCATTGCTCAGGGTTGTCAACTCAAACCCGGTCAGCACCTGCGTGTCACCATCGGTCACGATGCCCAGCCGCCGGGCGATGGCCAGCGCTGTGGCCGGATGGTCCCCGGTGATCATGACCGGCGTGATTCCGGCAATCACACAGTCGCGTACAGCGAGGGCCGCCTCGTCACGCGGTGGGTCAATCAGACCCACCAGACCAACCAGGCACAGACCTGCCTCTGCCGAGTTCACGTCACCCACGGGCGGCAACTCAGCATGCTCGCGACGGGCCAAGGCCAACACACGCAAACCCCGGGCGGCCAGGGCATCGGCCACGGCCAGCAGTTCCCCGTGGTTCAGTGGCACTGCCCCGGTGGCCCGCCACTGCGACGTGCACAGGGGAATCACGGACTCGGGCGCGCCCTTGGTGTAGGCCACGAAACCTTCGCCCGCACGGTGCACGGTAGTCATGCGCTTGCGCTCGGAATCGAACGGCAATTCCTGTACGCGCGCGCACTGCCGCTCAAGCACGGCTTTGTTCAGCCCGGCTTGCAAGGCGACCTGGGTGAGCGCGGTCTCGGTCGGGTCGCCTTGCCATGCGCCCTCGCCGGTCCGGCTGGCGTCATTGCACAGGGCCGCCCCACGCAGCAGTTCAAAAAAAATCTCACCGGGTACGTCGCCGCCCGGCACCCACTCCTGTCCGTCCAACAGCAGCAGCTCGGCGTGCATGCGGTTTTGCGTCAGGGTGCCAGTCTTGTCAGAACAAATGAACGTGACCGAACCCAATGTTTCAACCGATGGCAAACGGCGAATCAAGGCGTTCTGGGACACC
>JAUXQA010000118.1 GCA_030683195.1 Rhodoferax sp.
ACAGGTCGGCAATGTTTTCGCGCGCGGTTCGCAGCCCCAGGGCATGGCGCTTGGCCACGGCCTCAGGGCGGCGGACATCGTGCGTGAAGGACTGACGGTCCAGCATCTTTTGCAGATCGGGGCGCAGCGCGTGGCCTGTGGAGGGGCCAGATACGGGCAAAACAGCTGTTAAAGGCTCATTTTTGATCAAATCAGTCTCTGGCCGGCATATTTTAATGCTTTGCACAGTTAAATTTAATAGCAAATCACCTTCAGCCACAACATCACCCTTGGCAAAAAACAGCTCGCCTATACAACCCGCCTGCTCGGCTCGCAGCTCATGCTCCATCTTCATGGCCTCCAGAATGACCAGCAGGTCACCCGTCTGAACAGCGTCGCCAGGCATCACCTGCCATTGAACAATCTGGGCCTGCAAGGGGGAGCGAATGGAGGTCATGGCATGCTTTGTGCGTTGAAAATTGAGCGGCGTGTTTGGGGCTCTGCCGGTGTCTGGTTGAACGTAACACAAGGGATTGTTCCAGGGTGTCGCCTTCCTATCAGTCAGAATGGCTCCCGAACTGGCTCTGGCCAGGATGAAATCCATCACGATTCGGAGCACCCTGCGCCGTCAAACCGACCCAGGTGCCAGGCTGGCAGCATCTCTGTACCCAACCCGAAAGAACCCCATGTACCGTGACTTCCAGCAACTGATGGACGACACAGCCCGACTGAGCCGCCAAAACCAACAGCCCCATGCGCCAACCCAACCCCTGCACGCCACGGATTGCGGACACTTTGTGGACGGCGTCCACAGCGGTGACTCGGGCGAGCGCGACTTCAAACTCTACATCCCGCCGAATGCAGGCCATGCCCGCCTGCCGCTGGTGGTCATGCTGCACGGCTGCACCCAGGACCCGGACGACTTTGCCACCGGCACCGCCATGAATACGCTGGCCGGCACCCAAGGCTTTTATGTGTTGTACCCGGAGCAATCGCAGCGGGTCAATCCGCAAGGCTGCTGGAACTGGTTCAAACACAGCCACCAGGAGCGCGGCCGTGGCGAACCCGCCCTGCTGGCAGGCATGACGCGCGAAGTGATGGGCGCACACGCCATCAACCCGGAG
Organism: Rhodoferax sp.; assembly: GCA_030683195.1. Taxonomy (GTDB): domain Bacteria; phylum Pseudomonadota; class Gammaproteobacteria; order Burkholderiales; family Burkholderiaceae_C; genus Rhodoferax. Next base: position 1,104 of record JAUXQA010000118.1, read on the forward strand.
CGCGTATATGTGGCGGGCCTGTCGGCTGGTGGCGCGATGGCCGCGATTTTGGGCGACACCTACCCCGACGTCTACTCAGCCGTGGGCGTGCATTCAGGGCTGGCCACCGGCGTGGCCTCCGACCTGGGCTCTGCACTGGGAGCCATGAGCAGCGGCGCCAGCCTGCCCCACCCAACCCAGGCCAGCGGTGTCGCCACCATCGTCTTTCACGGCGATGCCGACACCACCGTGAACCCGATGAATGGCGCGCAAGTCATCGCGGCCAGCGCAGGCACCACATCACGCATTGAGATCGAACGCCGCAACCCGCCGGACAGACGCGCCAGTACCCGCAGCATTCACCACGCAGCCGATGGTGCGGTGGTGGCTGAGCACTGGCTGGTGCACGGCGCGCCGCACGCCTGGTCGGGCGGCAATACCCAGGGCAGCTTCACCGATGCGCGCGGGCCCGATGCCAGCGCCGAGATGATGCGCTTCTTTATGGCGCATCCACGCCAAACAGCACCAGTGCCTTGAGTCACAATCAGCGGATAAGCCGCAAACACCTTTGATTCAAGATGGCCGACAACGATTTTTCGACGCTATTTGACCTGCTCCCGATCGGGGCTTATCGCTCCAGCCCGGACGGGCAGCAAATCCGCGCCAACCCGGCGCTGGTCAAACTCGACGGTTACGAGACCGAGGCCGAGCTGCTGGCTGCGACCAAAGACCTGGCGCAGGAGTGGTATGTGGACCCCACCCGCCGGGACCACTTCAAGGCGTTGCTCAATGCCCATGGCAAGGTTCTTGGCCTGGTCTCCGAGGTCTACCGCCACAAGAGCCGTGAACGTATCTGGGTTCGGGTACATGCCCATGTGGTGCGCAATGCGCAAGGGGAGGTGCTGTACTACGAGGGCACGGTCGAAGACATTACCGAACTCAGGCGTGCTGAAGAGGCCATTCACCAGCTGGCCTTCCATGACCCGCTCACCGGCCTGCCCAACCGGCGTCTACTGATGGACCGGCTGCAGCAATCTCTTCTTGCCAGCGCACGCAGTCAGCAAATGGGGGTGTTGCTCTTTCTGGATCTGGATAAATTCAAAAATCTGAATGACGAGTGGGGCCACAGCGCCGGCGACATGTTGCTGGAGCAAGTGGGCAAACGCCTGCAAACCTGTATTCGCGCGGCCGACACCGTGGCCAGGCTGGGCGGTGACGAGTTCATCGTGTTGCTACCGGACGCTGGCAGCAACCTGAGCTCGGCCTCGGTGCATGCCCGCACTGTCGGCCAGAAAATATTGGAAGCCTTGCGCAGCCCCTTTGAGCTGGACAAGCACACTCACCACACGCACTGCAGCATCGGCGCTGTAGTGCTGGCCGATCCCGCTGAGCGCGCTGAAACTTACCTCAAACAAGCCGATATGGCCATGTACCAAGCCAAAGCACTTGGCGGAGACACGTTAAAAATCTTCAAGGAAGACTGAAAACCCGCCGGACAAGTTCGATAGGGTCGGTGTCAAAAGGTTTCCCAGTCACTGTCACTGGACGGGGCTGGTGCCGGCTTGGCCGCCGCCGGTTTGGCGACGGGCGAAGTTGCAGGGGTCGCGCTGACAATCCGGGGAGGCGATGGCTTGAAAGCAGCGGGACGCGAAGCCACCCGCAAAGCCGGGGCGGGGCGGGCAGGTGCGGCCATCGCCGGCGCCCTGCGCAAAGGAGGTGCGGGCGAGTGGTAAAGCGAGGCGTTTGCATGGCCTGCGTTGAAGACTGCCACAGTCTGAACCAGATCCTGGGCCTGGGCCTTGAGACTGCTGGCCGCTGCCGCCATTTCTTCCACGAGCGCGGCATTTTGCTGGGTGGCCTGGTCCATCTGCATGACCGCCTCACCCACCTGCGCCACACCGGTGGCCTGCTCACTGCTGGCCGCGCTGATCTCGCCCATGATGTCGGTTACCCGGCGGATACTGCCCACCACTTCGGTCATGGTGGTGCCCGCCTGATCCACCAGCGCGGTGCCATGCTCGACCCGCTCCACACTGGCGTTGATGAGGCTCTTGATCTCCTTGGCCGCCTCGGCCGAGCGGCCCGCCAAGGACCGCACCTCACTGGCCACCACGGCAAAGCCCCGGCCTTGTTCACCGGCCCGGGCAGCTTCCACGGCTGCATTGAGCGCCAGGATGTTGGTTTGAAAAGCAATGCCATCAATGACACTGATGATGTCCGAGATCTTGCGGGAGGACTCGTTGATGCCCTTCATGGTTTCCACCACCAGACCCACCACCTCGCCGCCTTGCACAGCCACCGTGCTGGCATTCATGGCCAACTGGTTCGCCTGGCGGGCGTTGTCGGCAGATTGCCGCACCGTGCTGGTGAGTTGGGCCATGCTGCTGGCGGTACGCTGCAGGTTGCTGGCGGTCTGCTCGGTGCGCATGCTCAGGTCGTTGTTACCGCTGGCAATCTCGGAGCAAGCCACCTCGATGTTGGAAGCCCCGGCGCGCACGGCAGATACCGCTACATCCATGCGCCCCAGCGTGGACTTGAGCGTCTGGCCAGCCACCGTCAGCGTGCTGATCGCAGAGACATCCAGCGCAATGCCGTCGGTACGATTCACCCCGGCTACCAGTTCGCCCAGTTCTTCACCCTCTTTGGCGGCACGGGCCATGCCAATCACCAGCACCACCTCCACAGCACTCTGGACAACAACATAAGCGGCATGCAACATCACCCGCCCAAAGTCGGGCTCGGTCAGGCAATACAAACCAAATCCAGCGGCCTGCAGGCGATCAAACAGCACATGGTGCACTGCAAACAGCGCGGCGCCAAACACAATCATTTGCCACTGCCGGTACACCAGCAA
>JAUXQA010000121.1 GCA_030683195.1 Rhodoferax sp.
CCAGGTCGCGGTGGGTGGCCACCACAATGCGCACGTCGATCTTGATCTCGCGCTGGCCGCCCAGCCGCACCACGGTGCCCTCTTGCAAGGTGCGCAGCAACTTGGTTTGCATGGCCAGCGGCAGGTCGCCAATTTCGTCCAGAAAGATGGTGCCCTTGTTCGCCTGTTCAAACCAGCCGGCCCGCTCCGTGGTGGCGCCGGTGAAAGCCCCGCGCTGGTGGCCAAACAACTCCGACTCAAACAAGGTGTCTGGAATGGCCGCGCAATTGACCTTGATGAACGGCGCATGGCGGCGCTGGCTGGACAGGTGCAGGGCGCGGGCAAACAACTCTTTGCCGGTGCCTGATTCGCCCAGCAGCAGCACGCTGGCCTTGGCGTTGGACACCCGCTCCAGCTCGCCAATAGCCTGCAGCAGCACGGTGGAGTGGCCGATGATGCCGTAGCGCACGGCGGCCGCGTCGAGCGCATCGGTCAGCAGGGCGTTGCGTGCTTCCAGCGTACGCGTTTTCTCTTGCACCAGATCCTGTAGCTGCAAAATTTGCCCTGCCAGCGTGGCCAGAATTTTGAGCAAGGCCAGGTCGTCATTGAGGTGGCGCAGGCGGCTGCGGATGCGGTGGCAGGCCAAGACGCCCACAGTGCGGTTGTTCAGCTCGATGGGCAGCGCCAGAAAGGCCACGGTATCAACGGGCAGTTGGTCGCGCGCCACGGCGCGGGCCAGAAACTGCGGCTCGGCGTCAATGTCTTGCACCACCATGGCCTGCCCGGTGGCCAACACGCGCCCGGTGATGCCTTCGTTCAAGGCATAAACACCCCGCTTCACCTCGACTTGCGTCAGCCCGTAGGCAAAGCAGATGCGCGCTGTGGCACCCACTTCGCCCTTCATGGGGTAGTCCGGTTCGGTCAACACCACCCGGCCCCGGTTCAGGCCCAGCAGCTCGCTCATCAGGTGCAGCATCTCGCGCAGTACCACGCCGGGTGCCAGGCTCTTGCCGATCAGGCGCATGACCTCGCGCATCAACAGCAGTTCTTGCGCCCGCCACTGGGGGTCGGGCTCCGAGGGGCGACCGGGTCGTGGGGGCTGTGCGGCAGAGTCTGCGGCCGCTGGCGGCGGTGGGGCGTTAAGGGGCATCGGGCAATGCTATCAGTCTGCTTCGCTGTCCACACAGCCGACTGCTTGCCACTTGCACGGGCCGGCTGTCTATACTGGCCGCGCAAACTTTTGACCTACACCATTTGATTGAGTAAGAGCCCCATGATTGATGAAACGGTTCATTCCCTGATTGATGCCAGACGCACAAATCGACTGGCCTCGGTCGCGAGTTCCCACCTGGCAGATGCGCAAGCGGCCTACGCCGCGCAAGATGCCGTGGCCAGCGCGTTTGGCTGGTTCGACGGCCTGCCCGGACGTCACTGGAAGTCCGGCGGTCCGTCGCGGGAGGCGGCGTTGACCCATGCGCCGCTGCCGCCCGCTGGCGTGTGGACCAGCCCCGCCCAGGCTGGAGACTGGCCGTTTCACTTGCGGGGTATTGAGGCCGAGATTGCCTTGCGGCTGGGGCGCGAGGTGAGCCCTGAACTCGCGATGTCGCTCGATCTGGCCGAAGCGGCAGAACTGATCGATTCGATGTGTGTGTCGATTGAAATCGTCGATTCCCGCTGGGAGGACGGGCTCAACGCGCCCGCGTTCGCCAAGCTGGCCGACCAGCAGTTGCACGGCGCCCTGGTGCTGGGTGCCTGGGTTCCGTTTGTGTCACGCGACTGGGCTGCGCAGGTGGCCCGCGTGCAGGTTGGCGCGCAGGCGCCGGTGGAGCGCCAGGGCACCCATTCGCTGGCGGACCCTGCGTTTTTGTTGCCCGCCTGGTTGCGCCACGCCACCCGCCAGGGCCACAGCCTGCCGGCTGGCACGGTGGTGACCACGGGCACCTGGGTGGGGGTTCTTCACGCAACTGCAGGGGACTTGGTCACCGCCGAGTTCCCTGGCATTGGCAGCGCGTCCGTGCAGTTGTAGTCGCACCCGATGGCTGAGGCACTAAAAAACCAGTTTGGCGCTGATGTGCCACAGGCCATCGCCCGCATGGTTCTTGCGGTGCTTCCCTCGTTCAACGGCGAGGGCTTTGTGCGCGAGGCGTTGCAGGGTTATGACGCGCTGGCGCTGATGGCTCGGGGCACAAAGATCGCCCAAGCACTTCGGGCGCACTTGCCACCCGACTATGTGCAGGCGTTGGCGATCCTGATGGATTCGCTGGACCAACCCCATGGGCGTGACCGAAGCCAGAGCCTGGCGTCTTTCATTTATCTTCCCCACACCATGTTTGTGTCGGCGTATGGTCTTGCCCACTTTGAGGAATCGATGCGGGCGCTGCACGCTTTGACGCAGCGTTTCACGGGCGAGTTCGCCATTCGCCCCTTTCTTGTGCAGCATCCCGAGGCCACCTTGCGCCAGCTCAGGACGTGGGCCACGGACCCCAGCGTGCATGTGCGTCGATTGGTGTCCGAAGGCAGCCGCCCGCGCCTGCCCTGGGCCGGGCGTCTGCGCTTGTTTCAGGCCGACCCGACCCCAGTCCTGGCTTTGCTGGAGTTACTCAAGGATGACCCGGAGTTGTATGTGCGCCGCTCGGTGGCCAACAACCTGAACGACATTGGCAAAGACCATCCTGATCTACTAACCCGCACGGCCCAAGCCTGGCTACAGGACGCCACGCCCCAACGCAGCTGGATCGTTGGGCATGCCTTGCGATCTGCCGTCAAGCGGGGGGAGGACGGCGCGCTGGAGGTCCTGGGATTCGGGCGGGCGGCGCTTGTGGGAGTGGGTAGGGCCAGCATTTCACCGGCCATCGTCGCGGTTGGGGGTCGCGTGCAGATTGCGTTTGAGGTGACCGGCCGCCCTGCCACAGCGGATGCAACACCTCAACGCGTGTTGGTGGATTTTCAGGTGCATTACATCAAGGCCAACGGCCAGACCCGGGCCAAGGTGTTCAAGCTCAAGACCCTTGAACTGGCTCCTGGCCAGACGATGGCTTTGTCCAAAACACTGTCACTGGCCCAGATGACCACGCGCCAGCATTACCCCGGCCTCCATAAAGTGGATGTGATCCTGAACGGCCAGGCTCAGCCGCTGGGTGAATTTGAATTGACCTCACGCTGATAGGGGCGCCGGCACCCCAAGCGGCCCACCATTTCAACTTTGGGGCGCTATTTTGGTCATTTTATTGATGAAAATAGACTCTAGCCGGCGAATTTAAACGGTCAGTAGCTATTTATTCAGGAGTATTGAGAGACGGGCCTGATTGCCAATTCACCCGCAGCCCGGACCTTGCCCAGGTGGATGACCAGTCAGCCCCGGCCTTGCTCCGGGGCTGAATATCACTTCGCTGGCGTCGTGCCTTGGGCGGCCTTCTCAGCAGCTGCTTTTTCGGCGGCTGCTTTTTGTTCCGGCGTCTGTGGCGAAGCCAGGGCGCTGCCTGCCATGGAACCCACCATGGCACCCACGGCTACCGCACCCATGGTGCCCATCATGCCGGAGCCTGCGGCGGCCGGAGTGGTCGGTGCTGCCGGTGCCGCTGGAGCTGCCGCAGGTGTTGGCGCCTTGGCGGCGGGTGCGGAGGGGGCTACTGGTGCCTTGGCCGGCGCCATGGCGCTGGGTTTTGCCTTGAAGCCGCCACCCAATCGCTTGGCATGGGCCAGCGACGGCAGTGTCAGTGAGGCGATGGCCAGGACAGCGATGGACAAGTGGGTGCGGGAAGAAGCTTGCATGAGTGTGAATTCCATTCAAAAAATCAAATAAAAATTACGTTGCTGAGAGAGCGACTTTCGGGTGCCTTGGCCACCGGGGTCGTATCACGAAATTTATTAATTAGAGATCATTTTTTTGACTAAACCCAATGCCCGCACACCACGGAAGGAATCAACCGGGCTGTGTGGTGCCGCGGCCCACCATGTCCTGCGGTCGGACCCACGCGTCAAACTGATCCGCGCTGACGTGGCCTGAACCAATGGCTGCATCTCGCAGGCTGCTACCTTCCCTGTGCGCTTGCTTGGCAATGGCTGCTGATTTGTCGTATCCAATGTGCGGGTTGAGCGCAGTCACCAGCATGAGGGAGCGGTTCAGCAGATCAGCAATACGCTCCCGGTTGGGCTCGATGCCGCTCACACAGTGGGCCTCGAAGCTCTTCATGCCGTCGGCGAGCAGACGCACGCTTTGCAGGAAGTTGTGGGCGATAAGCGGTTTGTAGACGTTGAGCTCGAAGTTGCCGGATGCGCCGCCGAGGCTTATGGCGGCGTCGTTGGCCATGACCTGGCAGCAGAGCATGGTCAGCGCCTCGCACTGGGTGGGGTTGACCTTGCCCGGCATGATCGAGCTTCCCGGCTCGTTTTCGGGAATGCTGATTTCGCCCAGTCCGGCGCGCGGCCCCGACGCCAACCAGCGAATGTCATTGGCGATTTTCATCAGCGCTACGGCCAGTGTCTTGAGCGCGCCATGCATGGCGACGAGGCCGTCGTGGGCGGCCAGCGCGGCGAATTTATT
>JAUXQA010000149.1 GCA_030683195.1 Rhodoferax sp.
GTTGGATCAATCTCGCGGGTCATGACATGGGAGAGGTTCATGACAATTGAGGAGGCCACTACGATCGGATCGATTCCCCGGTGTGGATTGGCCCCGTGGCAGCCCACGCCCCTCACCACAATGTCAAAAATGTCGCAGGCCGCCATGCGCGGGCCGGCCTGTACGGAGACTTTGCCACTTTCAATTTCTGACCAGAGGTGAATGGCAAAGGCGCTTTGGATAGGGAACGGCGCGAGCACCTTCAGGATTTCAGCCGTGCCGCCACCGCGCTCTTCAGCTTGCTGAAAGCACAGCTTCACGGAGCCCGGCATCTCATCTTTCAACTGTTGAAAAACCTGGGCGGCGCCCAGCAGCATGGCCACATGGCCGTCGTGACCGCAGGCATGCATGACACCAGGTGTTTTGGAGCAGTAATCCAGATGATCATTTTTTTCATGGATGGGCAAGGCATCCATGTCTGCTCGCAGTGCCACCATGCGGCTGGTGTCGGTTCCCTCGATAGTGGCCACCACCCCGTAGTCACCCACAACTTCAAAAGGAATGTTCATCCTCTTCAGTTCCTGCTGCACCAGTTGCGAGGTGCTTTGCTCCTCGAAAGAGAGTTCCGGCTGGACATGCAGGGTACGCCTCAATGTCACCATGTAGTCTTGATAGCGTTTGGCAATATCTGTCACAGATGTGTTCATATTGAGTTCCTGGTTAATTGCTGGCACTGTCCGTATGGACTCTGCCTGCCATGGTTTTTTTCAGCAACGGCCACAGGCCCAGCAAGCCCAGCACGGGGCCTGGAAGTAACAGCCACAAGGCCGGGCTGCCCAGTGTTTCAATGACACTCAGCATCAGCGTGATGCTGATGATGGTGATGAAAAACCCGATGCTGTTTTGTATGGCCAGCGCACTGCCCACCCATTCGGGGGGGCAACTCCGCGCTGAAACGGATGAAAATTGGGGCGAATCGGCGACCACGAAAAATCCCCAGACCAGCAGAATGGCAAAGCGCCATTCCACCCAGTCCCGAGCGAGCAAGGGATAGATCATGCACATCAGGCCCGAGGCCAGCAGGGCGAAGGCGGCAACATAGATGCTGTCGATTTTGTGGCTCAGGCGCCCACCGAGGATGCACCCCAAAAAGCCGGCAGCAATGCCCAGAAAGCTGATCGCCGCCACCGACCCGGACAGCTCAGGGTGCAATTGACGTGCATCCATGAGCAACTGTGCGGCCAGCCAAGGCAGCACCGCCCAAAACGCATACAGCTCCCACATGTGCCCAAAATAGCCCAGTGCAGCCGCCCTGAAATCCGGAATCCTGAACACACCGAAGGCGCTGCTCAACGAGTTGTTTCGCTGGCCGGCACTTTTTTTCAGATGGGGGCCATCGCCCAAAAAGTAAACCAGCGCGGCGCCGGCCACCGCCAGCACCGACGACGCCTGAATCACGGCCTGCCAGGGCAAGCTGGCACCCAGGGCCCGGACGCCATGGGGCAGCGCTGTGCCCAGTGTCAGCATACCCACCAGCAAACCCAGTGCTGAGCCTGACTTGGTGCCGACCCAACCCACGATCATCTTCATGCCCAAGGGATAAATGCCTGCCAGGCAAAGCCCGACGGCGAACCGAAGCAGCAGTCCCGACTCGAAGCCGGTCCAGGCGCCTGAAAAAACGGCATTGATACCGGCACCAGTGATGCAGGCGACAGCAAAAATCCGGCTGGCGGAATACCGGTCAGCCCAGCCCGAGTAGGCCAGCCAGAGCGTTCCCGCAATAAAGCCGGACTGGGTGGCTGCGATCAGCCACGCAAATTGAGCAGACCCGATCTGCCAAGCGGCCATCAGGTCATCGGCGGCGCTGTTCGGGCTGAACCACAGTGAGGTGCCCAGCCATTGGGCCACCACGATCAGGCCCACAGCCCACCGCTGCTGGTTCATGCGCAGTGCGTAAGCGCTGAAGTCAGGTCATCAATCAGGTCATCGGCGTTTTCAAGCCCCACCGACACGCGCAACAGCCCCTGAGGTGTTTTGCTCTCTGGGCCTTCAATCGAGGCGCGGTGTTCAATCAGGCTCTCCACACCGCCCAGGCTGGTGGCACGGGTGAAAATTTCGACATTCGCAGCCAGGGCCATGGCGGCGTCTTTGCCACCCTTGACCTCGAACGAGAGCATGCCGCCAAAGCCTGACATCTGTTTGGACGCCACCGCGTGAAACGGATTGCTGGGCAACCCCGGGTAATGCACCACGCTCACCTTGGCATGCTCTTGCAGGAACTCAGCCACTTTTTTGGCGTTGGCGCAGTGTGCCTGCATGCGGTAGGGCAAGGTGGGCAGGCTGCGCATCACCAGCCAGCAGTCAAAGGGGGATGGAACGGCGCCTCCAAACAATTGGGCTGTGCGCAATTGGGCAAAATGCGCGTCGTCGAGCCGGGTGATGACCGCGCCGCCGAGCACATCGCTGCGCCCGCCCAGGTACTTGGTGGTGGCATGCATCACCATGTCGCAACCCAGCGCGAGCGGCTGTTGCAGCACCGGGCTGGCAAAGGTGTTGTCGGCAATGGCGCGCGCGCCGTGCTGGTGCGCAATCTCCGCAATGGCGGTGATGTCGACGCATTGCAGCAAGGGGTTGGATGGAGTTTCAATCCAGATGATCTTGGTTTGCGGCGTCAATGCACTGCGGATCGTGTCGAGGTTGGTCATGTCGATGAACGAAGCGGTGACCCCCCATTTGGCGAACAGGTGCTTGAGCACATTGGCCGTGCCGTGGTAAATGTCCACCGGGGCAATGACATGGTCACCCTGCATCAACCCCTGAAAGACGGCAGTGACTGCCGCCAGGCCGGAGCCAAAGGCCGCGCTCGCTGCACCTCCTTCAAGGGCTGCCAGAGCAGCTTCAAGGGCATTGCGGTTGGGGTTGTGATTGCGTGAATACAAAAAACCCCGCGAGTAGCCGCCGTCGGCATCCCGTTCGAACGTGGTGGACAGGTGAATGGCCTCGGTGACCGCGCCTGTGCTGGCATCAACGCCATGCCCTGCGTGCACGGCCAGGGTCTCGAACTTGTATTTTTTTCCGGATTTCATGATTCTTCAGGGTTTATTGATCGAAAGCTATTGTGCTGGGGATACATCAAAACGCGGGGACGAGATTGCCTTTGAAGCGTTCGAGTATGAATTTTTTGGATTCGGGTGACCGCAATGCCGCCACCAGTTTTTTCATGGATGGGCTGTCCTTGTTGTCGGCGCGGGCGGCCAGCAAATTGACGTAGTTGGACTGACCGCCCTCCAGGATCAAGGCATCCGTGCTCGGGCTGAGCTTGGCTTCGAGTGCGAAGGTGGTGTTGATGATGGCCAGGTCCACTTCACCCAACACGCGAGGCAGCATGGGGGCTTCCAGCTGTTTGATCTTGATGTTTTTGGTGTTCTGCGCAATGTCTTTTTCTGTCGACATGTTGTTTTTGGGGTCAGTCAGCTTGATGACTTTGGCCTGGTCCAGCAGTTGAAGTGCCCGCCCGCCATTGACGGCATCGTTGGGAATCGCGACCACGGCACCATCTTTCAGGTCAGCGATCTTGGTGATCTTCTTGGAGTACGCCCCAAACGGGGCAATCAGCACATCAGCCACGGCCTGGAGGGAGGCGCCCCGGCTGCGGTTGAATTCGTCCATGTAGGGCTTGTGCTGGAAAAAGTTGGCGTCAATGCGTTTTTCAACGAGTTGCACATTGGGTTGCACGTAGTCGGTATACACCTTGATGTCCAGATCAACGCCTTGCTGTGCCAGCATGGGCTTCAGGTGCTCCAGCAACTCGGCGTGCGGAGTCGGGCTAGCGCCCACTACGAGTTTGTCGGCGGCCTGTGCCAGCAGCGAGCCGCCCAGTGCGAGAGCGATCAAAAGCTTTTTCATGATTTTCCTTGTGTTAAAAAACTAACTTCAGCGACTAAAGTGAATGACAAGCCGGTTGCCAACTGTTTGCAATAGTTGAACCAGGATCAGCAGCAGGATGATGGTGATGAACATCACATCCAGCTGGAACCGCTGATACCCGTAACGAATGGCCAGATCGCCCAGCCCGCCGCCGCCCACCACCCCGGACAGGGCCGTGTAGGAGACCAGTGCAATGGCGGTGACCGTGGCGGCCGCAATAATGCCCGGCAAGGCCTCTGGCAACAGTGCCCCGGTGACGATCTGGCGCACACTGGCACCCATGGCCTGCGAGGCCTCAATGATGCCGTGGTCCACTTCCCGCAGGGCAGTTTCCACCAGACGGGCAAAAAACGGTGTCCCCCCCACGACCAGGGGCGGAATCGCTCCGGCCACGCCCAGCGACGTCCCGGTCAGCAGCACGGTCACCGGAATCATGGCGATCAGCAGAATCACAAAAGGCAAGGAGCGCAGGATATTGACGCCAAACGACACCGATGCGTAAGTCCTGGGTGACGAGAGCAGCTTTTGGGGGCTGGTCAAAAACAGGACAATGCCCAGCGGCAAGCCCAGCAACAGGGTGAGCGACAGTGCGCCGCCAAGCATCAGCAAGGTGTCGATGGTGGCCCAGCCGATGTCGCCCCAATTGACGCCGCCGGACACCAGGCCATTCAAGAATTCAATCATCAAAAGGTCTCCTCAACCACAACACCCGCATCCGAGAGCCGGCGCAAGGCTGCCAAGGCCTTGTCGTTGTCGCCCCGGACAGAAACAGTCAACTGCCCGCAAGGCGTGGACTTTATTTTTCCAAACCGCCCGCTCAGGATCAGGAAGTCCACTTCGCATTCCCGGGCAATCTGGGTGAACACCGGTTGTGCCATGGCGTCGTTCATGAAGGTCAGTCGGCGCACCATGGCGTCGCCCTCCTGACTCAAGGTCGACATCGGGTCATCTTCTCCTGCGTGTTCGGCTTCCAGCACAAAATTGCGGGTGGTCGGGTGCTGCGGGTGCAGAAACACTTGAGTGACCGGCCCGTTTTCGACAATTTTTCCGCCATCAATGACGGCCACCCGGTCGCAAATGGTGCGGATGACGTCCATTTCGTGGGTGATGAGCACAATCGTGAGGCTCAGTTTTTCGTTGATCTCCCGCAGCAATTGCAGGATCGAGCGTGTTGTCTGCGGGTCCAGGGCGCTGGTGGCCTCGTCGCACAGAAGGATCTTGGGCTGATTCGCCAAGGCACGGGCGATGCCCACGCGCTGCTTTTCGCCGCCAGACAGCTGTTTGGGGTACTTGTGCTTGTGGCGGGTCAGGCCGACCAGGTCCAGCATCTCATCCACTCGCGCATCGATCTTGGCTTCATTGCGTTCACCGGCGATCCGGATCGGGAAAGCCACGTTTTCCGCCACCGTCTTGGAGCTCAGCAAGTTGAAATGCTGAAAGATCATGCCGATATTGCGCCGGAAATTTCTCAGAGCGACGGTGTCGTACTTCAGGATTTCTTCGCCATCCACCGTGATCTCGCCCTGAGTGGGGCGCTCCAGCAGGTTGATGAGCCTGATCAGCGTGGACTTGCCGGCGCCCGAGTGGCCAATCACTCCAAAAATCTCGCCCCGGACTATGGACAGGTCAATGCCGTTCAGGGCCGGGATGACCTTGCCCTTGACGGTGTAACTCTTATGAACGTTTCGCAGATGAATCACATTGTTCTCTCGTTGAATAGGTGGCGGTGAAGACCTTGCACTGGAGTGATCACGGCTTCTCCTGAAGCGAGTGCCAGGCGGCCTGTTCGATGCTAGCGGCATCGACTGAAAAATGACGTCGCAGAGCGGACCGGGTGTCGCTGCGGCCAAAGCCATCGGTGCCCAGCGTCTGGTAGGCGCGCCCAGGCGGAAGGTAAGCGCGAATGCTCTCTGGCACGGCGCGTACGTAGTCGGTGGCGGCCACAATCGGGCCGTCTGTTCGGGACAGTTGAGCGGTGATGAAGGGGGTGGCCGCCCGGAAACCATCCATCGGCCTTTCGCCTGGCGCGGCCGTCGTAACCGCCTGGGCCTCGCGCGCCAATTCGCTCCAGCTCGTCACGCTGATGACATGCGCCCCGATGCCGCGCGCCGCCAGAGCCTGAGCGGCCTTGATCACTTCGGTCAGGATCGCACCGGACCCCATTAAAGTGACAAATTGTTGCCTTTCCAGGCCCTGGCCGGCGTTTTTATTGGGTGTATATGTTTCAAATTGATAGCATCCAGCGATCACTTGCGAATGGACCTCCGGCGGTAAATTGGGCTGCGCATAGTTTTCGTTCATCAGGGTCAGGTAATAGAACACATCCTTCTGTTCCACCAGCATCTCGTGCATGCCGTGGCCCATGATGACGGCAAGTTCACCTGCGAAGGCCGGGTCATAGGCCTTGCAGTTGGGAATGGTGGCGGCAATCAAGTGGCTGCTGCCGTCCTGGTGTTGAAGTCCCTCACCCCCAAGCGTGGTGCGCCCTGATGTGGCACCCAACAGAAATCCTCGTGTTCGCTGATCGGCAGCAGCCCAGATCTGGTCACCCACCCGCTGGAAGCCAAACATCGAGTAGTAAATATAGAAAGGCAGCATGGCCAGGCCATGCACGCTGTAACTGGTGGCCGCCGCTGTCCAGCTGGCAATGGCACCGGCCTCGCTGATGCCTTCTTCCAAAATCTGGCCGTCCATGGCTTCCCGGTAACTCAGCACGGAACCGATGTCTTCGGGTGCATAGCGTTGCCCCACGCTGGAGTAGATACCCACCTGCTTGAACAGATTGGCCATGCCAAATGTGCGCGCTTCGTCGGCCACGATGGGCACGATGCGCGGGCCCAGTACGGCGTCTTTCAGCAAGCCACCCAACATGCGCACGAAGGCCATGGTAGTGCTCATCTCCTTGCCGTCGGGTTGCAAGGCAAAGGTCGCATACTGCGCCAGCGCCGGCACGGGCACGGTCGCACAGGCCGTATCGCGCCGTGGCAGGTAGCCGCCCAGCGCCTGGCGGTGCGCATGCAGATACGCCATTTCCGGGCTGTCAGCCGGTGGTTTGTAAAAAGCGAGTGAGGTGGCCTGTTCGTCAGTCAGAGGCAGGTTGAAGCGGTTTCTGAACTCGATCAACTCCTTGTCGTCGAGTTTTTTCTGGCTGTGGGTGGTCATCTTGCCCTGACCGGCCTTGCCCATGCCATAGCCTTTTTTGGTGTGGGCCAGAATCACGGTCGGCTGACCCTGGTGCGCAGCTGCCGCCGCGTAGGCTGCATGAATTTTGACCAGGTCGTGTCCGCCGCGTTTGAGGTGGTCAATCTGGTCGTCGGTCATGCCTTGTGCCAACTGGGCCAACGCTTCGTTTTGGCCAAAAAACGTTTCGCGGTTGTAGCGCCCATCTTTGGTGGCAAAGGTCTGCATCTGACCGTCCACGGTGTGGGAGAAGGCCTTGGCCAAGGCACCGGAGGTGTCACGGGCAAACAGGCCGTCCCAGTCACTGCCCCAGATCAGTTTGATGACGTTCCAGCCAGCCCCTGCAAACAGCTTTTCCAGCTCATCAATGATGCGGCCATTGCCGCGCACCGGTCCGTCCAGGCGCTGCAGGTTGCAGTTGACGACCCATACCAGGTTGTCCAGTCCCTCGCGGGCTGCCAGGGTGAGTGCGCTCATGCTTTCGGGTTCATCCATCTCACCGTCACCAAACACCCCCCACACCTTGCGCGCCGAGCAATCCAGCAGCTGCCGGTGGCTCAGGTAGTGCATGAAGCGGGCATGGTAGATCGAACTGATGGGACCAATGCCCATGGAGCCGGTGGGGAACTGCCAGAAATCGGGCATCAGGTAGGGATGCGGATAGCTACAGAGGCCGCGGGCACCGCTGCCGGTCAGGGCGGCTGGGCTGGTGAGTTCCTGGCGGTAGTAGCTCAGGTCTTCTTCGCTCAGGCGGCCTTCAAGATAGGCTCGTGCATAGACCCCGGGCGCGCTGTGGGGCTGGAAAAAAACCAGATCGCCTTTGTGCGTTGCACCGGGGCGTTGGTCACGCGCATGGAAGAAGTGGTTGAAGCCGACTTCAAACAAGTCGGCAGCACTGGCGTAGCTGGCGATGTGCCCGCCCAAGTCACCATAAGCCTGGTTGGCTCGCGCCACCATGGCCAGGGCGTTCCAGCGCATCAGGGAGGCCAGCCGTTCCTCAATGGCCAGGTCTCCTACAAACGAGGGCTGCTCATCCACCGCAATGGTGTTGACATAGGGTGTGGAGAAGTCAGGCACCCAGCCTACAAGCAATGTCCGTGCCTGTTGGGCCAGGGCCTGAAGCAGAAATCGTGCACGCTGTGGGCCGTGCGCGGCCAGCAGTGCGCTCAAGCTGTCTTGCCATTCGGCTGTTTCCTGGGGGTCAATGTCAACGGGCTCTGAGGCGGTCTGTGGTGCAGGCCGGGGCAATTCGATATCGGTGGGGATCTGAAAAGACAAAGTCATGAGGCAAACTTTAAGCAAAATACGCCAGCACAGGCTGCTGATATTTTGCGGTGTAAACCCCAGTTATAAGCACAATATGCTGTTAATTGACTAACGAGAAATTTTTTATGCTTGACTTGGTGGATTACCGAATAATTGACGCTCTGCAGCACGACGGTGCGCTGAGCAATGTTGAGCTGGCCCGGCAGGTTCATTTGTCGCCCTCGCCTTGTTTGGCGCGTGTCAAGGCCCTGCAGGCGCAGGGGGTGATTGAACGCTACGTGGCGCTGATTGACGCCGCATCTTTGGGCTTGGGTCTCAATGTGTTTATTTCCATCAGTCTCAAGAGCCAGGGCAAGGCGGCTCTGGCCGAGTTCGAGCGGCGAATTGCCGAGCACGACGAGGTCATGGAGTGCTATTTGATGAGTGGAGACAGTGACTACCTGATCCGTGTGGCGATCAGCGACATTCCAGCCCTGGAGAAGTTCATTGTTGAACAACTCACGCCGATCCCCGGCATCGACAAGATACGTTCCAGCTTCGCACTCAAGCAGGTCCGCTACAAGACAGCGTTGCCACTCCCCGCAATTGGGCGCTCGCGTTAAGTTATTAGGCTTTCACACTGCGATCACCGCTGCACGACGCTGCTGCATCCATAGCCAGACCAGTGCGGCGCCAGTCAGCGCTACTGGCACCATCGAACCCAGGTTGAGCAATTCCCAGCCACGTGTGGTGACCAGTACGCCGGAGGCAAATGAGGTGAGCGCCAGGGTGGCGAATACAAAGAAGTTCAACGCGCCCTGGGCCCGGTCTTTTTCCTCGGGCGAGTAGGTTTGCAGAGACAGCGTGGTGCTGCCCGTGAACAAGAAGTTCCAGCCCACGCCCAGCAAAAACAGGGCAATCAAAAATTGGTGCAAGTCCACGCCTGACAAGGCTACGGCAATGCAGGCAGCGTTGAGCACGACGCCAACGCCCATGACGGGCAAGGTTCCAAAGCGTTTGATCAGGTGGCCGGTGAAGAACCCCGGCGCAAACATGCCGATCACATGCCATTCCAGCACCAGGGCTGCATCAGAAAACGGCAGGCCACACTGCTGCATGGCCAGCGGCGTGGCGGCCATCAGCAGGTTCATCACGCCGTAGCTCAGGGCGCCCGTGGCTGCCGCCACGATGAAGGCGGGCTGGCGCATGATTTCGCGCAGGGGCCGGCCCGAGGTGCTGGTTTTTTTGGCCGGCGGTGCTGGGAAATCAATGAAGCTCAGCACAACCATCGACATCAGGGCCACCACCGCCAGCGCCACATAGGCGCCGGCAAAAGGCACGCTCATCAGCGTGCGCGTGTACTGCGCCAGGTTGGGTCCGAGCACCGCGCCAATCAGGCCACCGGCCATCACCAGGGACACGGCCTTTTCGCGCCAGGAGGGCATAGCCAGCTCTGCGGCGGCAAACCGGTACAAGCCCGCATTGGCGTTGTAGTAACCAGCCACCAGCGTGGCCGTGCAGAGCAGCCAGAAGTTCTGGCTTACCGCCGCATAAGCGCACACCAGAGCCGAAGCCAATGCCACAGCCAACCCCATTTGAAACGACATCTTGCGCCCGAACCGCTGCTGGGTTTTGGTCACCAGACCAGTCGAGAGGGCACCCCCCACCACGTAGCCCATGACAGGCAAGGTGGCCATCCAGCCCAAAGGCGCCAAGCTCAAACCCACCAGGCCGTTGATGGCAATAAAGGTCACATTGTTGGTCAGGAAGAGTCCCTGGCAGATGGCCAGTAGCCAGAGGTTGCGGTTCATGGTGAATTCAGCGTTCGTTGCGAAACTGGTCGTGACAGCCTTTACAGCTTTTTTGAACGCTGTCGACCGCGGTTTTGATGGTGTCCAGGTCGCTGCCCTGCGAGGCCTGTACCAGGCTGGCGATAGTCACCTGGAACTTGTCCTGTGCCAGCTTGAACTCGGCGGGCTTTTCCCAGACCGCTGGCTTGGCCAGGGTGGGCGGGTAATTGCTGTCGGCCGTGAACAACGCCCAGGGCTGCGAGGTGAGCTTTTGCAGTTCCAGTGCATTGATATTGAATTCACGCGGGTTGTAGTCTTTGCGGCCGCGCGCCACCATGCCCATCGGCTCCAACGTTTTGGTGAACTGCTTGAAAATCGCTTTGCGCTTGGTGACCAGCTGGTCGGGGTGGGTGTCTTTGGCGTCGCCGCTGCAGGCGCCCAGTGCCAGTAGGCCTGTCAAAGTGAGAAGAAGCGTCGGGAGGCGTTGGTGCATGGGGGGTATTCAGGTAGGAGCGATGGAAACGGGATTGTCAAGAACAGTGTGCCAAAGGGCCAGCACGGCAGCGCGCTGGCTCTGGAGTTCGGAGGGGCCCACCTGTGTTGGCTCCTCGTTGAGTCGGGCGCGATGTTGCACCCGGCGCAACTCGCGGTAGGCGCCGGCTGCCATGTGACCTACTCCGGCGGGCAACAGGCCCAGCACCTCGGCCCGCTCCAGCAAAGCAATATTGCCGGCGTTGTCCAGCAACTCCGGGTGAGCGGCCGCATGGAGGAGCACCAGGTACTGCATGACAAACTCGGCATCAATCATGCCCCCTGTGCTGTGCTTGACATCGAAGTGATCACCCTTGACCGGGTGCGCCGAACGAACACGCTCCCGCATGGTGACGATTTCTGCGCGCAGCGCAGTGGCGTCACGCGGTGCGGTGATCACGGCTTTGCGGATCGAGTCAAAGCGCTCGCGCAACACGTCATCGCCCAGGACGAAGCGTGCCCGCGTCATGGCCTGGTGTTCCCAGGTCCACGCCGTATTCGACCCACGCTGTTGCTGGTAGTTGGCATAGGCATTGAAGCTGGTGACCAGCAGGCCCGAGTTGCCATTGGGGCGCAGCGCGGTGTCAATCTCGTATAAATCCCCCTCGCCTGTTTTGACCGTCAACCAATTGATGAGCTTGCGCACCAGGGCCGAATAGACTTCGGACGCCTGGTCGTCTTCATCATCGTAAACAAACACAATGTCCAGATCACTGCCATAGCCCAGCTCTTTCCCGCCAAGTTTGCCATAGGCAATGATCGCAAAGCGGGGGGTCTCACAG
>JAUXQA010000156.1 GCA_030683195.1 Rhodoferax sp.
CAGACCGGCGCGCTTGAGCGCCAGGGCGAATGATCCGCCCATCAAACCGCAACCAATGATGGCCAGTTGTTCAAACATCCTGAGTCCTTGAAGTGGGGTGCATCAGTCGCCAACCGGGTAGGTGCCCAGCACCTTGTAGAAGGCGCACAAACCTTGGAGTTCTTTGAGCGCCAGCGCGACGTTGGGTTGTGACGGATGGCCCTGAATATCAATATAGAAATAATATTCCCAATGGCCCGTGCGCGCCGGGCGCGACTCGAACCTTGTCATGGAGACATCGTGGTTTTTCAGGGGCACGAGCAGGTCATGGACCGCCCCCGGACGGTTGGGGACCGACACGATCAAACTGGTGCAGTCTTTGCCCGAGGGCGGCGGTGTTCCTACGGTTTGCGGCAGGCAGATGATGGCAAAACGGGTGCGGTTGTATGCCTCGTCCTGGATGGCATGCGCGGCGATGTGCAGGCCAAACTGGGTGGCTGCGCGTTCGCTTGCCAAACCCGCCCAGGCAGGGTTGGTGGTGGCGAGTCGCGCGCCTTCAGCGTTGCTGGAGACCGGGCGGCGCTCTGCATTGGGCAGGTGTTTGGACAACCAGGCCTGGCACTGGGCCAGCGCCAGGGGGTGCGCCAGAACAACTTCAATGCCTTCCAGCGAATTTTCCAGGCGCAACAGGTTGTGCCGCACCAGCAGGGTGACTTCGCCAATCACATGGGTGGGCGAATGCAAAAACAGGTCCATCGATCGGGTCACCATGCCCTCGCTGGAGTTCTCAATACCCACCACACCGTATTGCGCGCTGCCTGCTGCGGTGGCGTGAAAGACCTCGTCAAAATTGGCGCAATAAATCAAATCAGCCGCGCCGCCAAAAAATTCAATGGCGGCCTGCTCGCAAAAAGTGCCCGCCGGCCCCAAAACCGCCACCCGTTGTGGCGCCTCAAGCGCGAGGCACGCCGACATGATCTCGCGCCAGATGGCCGCCACGTGGCTGTCTTTCAGTGGTCCCGGGTTGGCATGCTGGATTTTGTCAATGACTTGGGCGACGCGGTCGGGGCGGAAAAATGCCGTGCCTTCGCGCTTTTTGACCTCGCCCACCTTTTCAGCCACCAAGGCTCGGTCGTTGAGAAGCGTGAGCAGTTGTTGGTCGATGGCGTCTATCTCGACGCGCAATTCCGGGAGGGAGGGCAGGGGGGCAGATGAGTCGGTCATGGTTCAACCTTGGGTGGTCTCGAAATGGCGCATGTAATCCACCAGCGCCTGCACGCCTGCAATCGGCATGGCGTTGTAAATGCTGGCTCGCATGCCACCGACCGATTTGTGGCCTTTGAGTTGCAACAAACCATGCGCCTTTGCGCCAGTCAAAAAGGCTTCGTTCAGGCGCTCGTCACGCAGAAAAAAGGGTACGTTCATGCGCGATCGGCAGTTGTGCGCGACCTTGTTGAGGTACAGCTGAGAGCCATCGATGGCGCCATAGAGCAGCTCGGCTTTGGCTTGGTTGCGTGCTTCCATCGCGGCAATGCCGCCCTGGCGCTTGAGCCACTGAAACACCAAGCCCGCAATATAAATGGCATAAGTGGGCGGCGTGTTGTACATCGACTGGTTGTCGGCGACGGTTTTGTAATTAAACGCACTGGGGCACACCGGCAGGGCATGCCCCAACAGGTCTTCCCGCACCACCACCAAAGTCAGTCCGGCGGGGCCGAGGTTCTTTTGCGCCCCACCAAATGCCAGACCCACACGCGTCCAGTCAACAGGGCGGGACGCTACGTGTGACGAAAAGTCAATGACCAGTGGCGCGTCGTGCCCCAAGGCCTTGAGGTCAGGAAGTTGATGAAACTCAACGCCGTGAATGGTTTCGTTGGTGCAGATGTGAACATATTGGCTGCCAGGGCTCAGTTTCCAGCTGGCTGGATCAGGCAGGCTGGTGTGGCCGTCCGCTTCATTGCTGGCCGAGACATGCGAGGTGCAAAACCGGCTCCCTTCCTTGGCCGACTTCTGACTCCAGCTTCCGGTAACAACAAAGTCTACTGTTCCGCCTCGCGAGAGATTCAGGGGGACGATGGCGTTCTCGGCCAAACCACCACCCTGCATGAACAGGATTTTGAAGTGCTCGGGTATCGCGAGCAGTTCACGCAAATCGGCCTGCGCCTGTTCGTAAATGGAAATGAACTCCTTGCCCCGGTGGCTCATTTCCATCACGCTCATACCGCTGCCGTGCCAGTCCAGCATCTCGGCAGCCGCTTCCATCAAAACCTCTTGCGGCATGGCCGCCGGTCCGGCGGAGAAATTAAATGGTCGGTTCATCAGCTAGATTTAAATAAAATGGGTCTGTAGCCGGCGTATCTATTGGATTTCTATGTCTAAAAGAATAGCGTTTACTCGGCAATATCTGCCTCGCCGTCATCCTCGGCTGGGGCCTCTTCTGAAGGGGGAATAGCGTCATTTTCAACAATACGTTGCAAGCCACTGAGTTTGGAGCCTTCATCAAGACCGATCAGGGTCACGCCCTGGGTGGCACGTCCAAGCTCGCGTATTTCACTGACCCGGGTGCGAACCAGCACACCCTTGTCGGTGATCAGCATGATCTCGTCGTCTGCGTGGACCAATGTGGCTGCAACCACTTTGCCATTGCGTTCCGACTGGGAGATCGCAATCATGCCCTTGGTGCCGCGCCCGTGCCGGGTGTACTCGGTGATGCTGGTGCGTTTGCCGTAGCCATTGGCGGTGGCAGTCAACACGCTTTGTTGCTCATCCATGGCGACCAGCATGGCTATGACGCCCTGACCTTCGTCAAGCATCATGCCGCGGACGCCGCGAGCCTGACGTCCCATTGGGCGAACATCGTTTTCATCAAAACGAACCGCCTTGCCGCCATCGCTGAAGAGCATCACGTCATGCGAACCGTCGGTAAGCGAGGCACCAATCAGGAAATCCCCTTCGTCGAGGTCGACTGCAATGATGCCGGCCTTGCGTGGGTTGCTGAATTCGTTGAGGGCCGTCTTCTTGACCGTGCCCATGCTGGTCGCCATGAACACATACTGGTCTGCGGGGAAGCTGCGCTTTTCGCCCGTGAGCGGCAACACTACCGTGATCTTTTCGCCTTCGGTCAAGGGGAACATATTGACGATGGGGCGTCCTCGTGAGCCGCGTGAGCCTTGCGGTACCTCCCAGACTTTCAGCCAGTAAAGACGTCCGCGGTTGCTGAAGCACAGGATGTAGTCGTGCGTGTTGGCCACAAAAAGCTGATCGACCCAATCGTCGTCTTTGGTGGCAGTAGCCTGTTTGCCGCGGCCGCCGCGTTTTTGCGCCCGGTATTCGCTCAAGGGTTGGCTCTTGATGTAGCCGGTGTGGCTCATCGTCACCACCATGTCGGTCGGGGTGATCAGGTCTTCGGTGCTCAGGTCAAAGGAACTGTGCTCCACCAAGCTGCGGCGGGCACCCAGTTTGGTTAGACCAAACTCGGTTTTGATGGCGGTGAGTTCCTCGTGAATGATGGTGGACACGCGCTCCGGCTTTGCCAGGATGTCGAGCAGGTCCTCGATTTCGCCCATCACCTCTTTGTATTCCGCAACAATTTTGTCCTGCTCCAGGCCGGTCAGGCGCTGCAGGCGCA
>JAUXQA010000171.1 GCA_030683195.1 Rhodoferax sp.
ACGACGCCTGACGGACTGGTGGGCAAGGACGACGGGGCCTTCAACCCGAATGCAGAGCAGGTGGATTTTTACCTGCAAAACGTGCGTGATGTCATGGCGGGCGGCAAAACACAGGTGGTGCTGGAGGAGTCCACCGACACCGCCACCGGAGAAACCCAGTACTACCAGTCCATCAAAATTCCACTGACCACGCCCGAGGGCAAGAAACAAATTTTGGTGATTGCCAACGACGTTTCTGAACTCAAACGCACCCAGAAAAAGCTGGAAGAAAGCGAGCGCCGCCTGAGTTATGTTCTGGATGCCACCGGTGAAGGGGTGTGGGATTGGGACATTGGCACGGGCATCGTCTCCCACAACCGGCGCTGGTGCCAGATTACCGGTCTGAATGACGATTACCTGAAGCACCCGCTGGATAAATTTGCGGCGCTGCTCCACCCCGATGACAAGTCCCGCGTCATGGAAAAGCTGCACGCCTGCCTGGCAGGCAAGGTTCACTACCAAAGCGAGCACCGCATGTGCTTGAAGGACGGCCAAGTGGTGTGGGTGCTGGACCGCGGCGATGTGGTGGAGCGTGATGCACAGGGTGCCGCGCTGCGCATGGTGGGCAGCTTTGTGGACATCAGTGAGCGTAAAGCGGCCGAACTGTCGGCCGAGCGGTCCAGCAACTTGCTGAGAGAGTCTGTCAATAGCATCACCCAGGGATTCACCATTTACGACGAACAAGACCGGCTTCATCTGTGCAATGACGCCTACTTGGACTTCTATGAGATGAGCCGCGATTTGATTGTGCCGGGTGCCAGGTTTGAGGACATCATTCGCAAGGGCGCAGAGCGTGGACAGTACAAAGATGCTCTGCCTGATGTGGAAGCCTGGGTCAAAGTGCGCCTGAAAAAGCACCAATCAGCCAATGGCGAGCTAATCGAGCAGCAACTTGCCGATGGACGCTGGCTGCTGGTGGTGGAGTCCCGCACGCCCAGTGGTTTTATTGTGGGCAACCGCCTGGACATCACCGAACTCAAGACAACGGCCCAGACTTTGCGCCAGCGCGAGTTGCATTTGCGCGAACACGTTGAGCAGCTCAACGCCATTTTTGACCTGAGCCCCGATGGCTTTGTGACCTTTGATGGCGCCAGACGCGTCAAATATGTCAGCCCCGCATTCACGGACCTGACCGGACTGCCCGGGCACAAAGTCGTGGGCCTGGATGACGTCAGCTTTTCGCAGATGCTGGCGCAACTGTGCTTGCCACACGCGAGGTTCCCTGGATTTGTGGCGTTGCGCGCCAACCTCATGGTTGAGGGAGCCGGGCCAGCCCATGCCCCGCGCCAGGTGATTGAACTGGCCCATGCCAGCAAGCGGGTTCTGGAACTGGGGCTGCGTGAATCGGCCTCCGAGAGCGTGTCGAAGATCCTGTATTTGCGTGACATCACCCACGAAGTGGAAGTGGAACGCATGAAGTCCGAATTTCTGAGCACGGCAGCGCATGAATTGCGAACGCCCATGGCCAATATTTACGGTTTTGCCGAAGTGCTGCTGAAACAAGAGGTCAGTGCGGACGAAATGAAGGAGTTTTTAGGCATCATTTTCAGTCAGTCCGAATTGATGGCGTCTATCTTGAATGAGCTTCTGGATTTGGCCCGTATTGAGGCGCGTCAGGGCAAAGATTTCGTGATCGAGACCTTGCCCGTGCAACGCCTGGTGGCAGATGTCGTGGGCAGTTTTAAATGGCCTGCAGGACGAGAGGCGCCCAGTTTGCTTGCACCTGAGTTGCCCTTGTTGGTAGAGGTTGATCGCAAGAAGGCCATGCAGGCGGTCCTGAATGTGCTTTCCAATGCGTACAAATACTCAGGTGCGCAGGGCTTGGTGAGCATTATTGTTGAGCAGCGCGCCAACAGCGTGGCGATCCAAGTCACCGACCAGGGCATTGGCATGACGCCCGAGCAAGTCCGCCGCGTTGGCGAGCGGTTTTACCGCGCAGATGCGTCAGGCAAGGTGGCCGGTACGGGCTTGGGCATGAGCATTGCCAAGGAGATCATGGCACTCCACCACGGCAATTTGGTGGTTGAGAGCGAGTATGGGCGGGGAACAGCAGTCACGCTGCTGTTCCCGATCAGCTCAGCCCGACTTTCAGGTTAACGCAGGGTGATCTCAACCCGGCGGTTGCGGGGCTCGGCGGTTTCGTCCGGGGTGGCCACCAGCAGGTTGCGCTCTCCGTGGGATTCCACGGAAATGACCGCATCCTGCAAACCCAGTTGGCGCAAATGCTGCGCAATGGCGCCGGCTCGCTTGAGCGCCAGGGCTTCATTGGCTTCTGCCTTGCCTTGGGTGTCGGAGTGGCCGATGACGGACATGTCCAGCGCCAGCCGGGCGCGGGCCCGTTCCAGAATGCGCGGTAACAGGGCTTTGGATTCAGGCGTCAACTCGCTGCCGCCTGCCATAAAGTAGAGCAAAAACTGCTCGGGCAAGGGCGGTCTGGCGGCCAGGGCGGCGCCAAAGTCGCGCTGCAATTGTTCGGCACTGACTGCAAACGGCGCTGCCCCGCCATCAATGGCTGTGCCTGTTTGGGCTTCTTTGAGGACTTGTGCGCCGCGC
>JAUXQA010000211.1 GCA_030683195.1 Rhodoferax sp.
CCACGACCACCGCCAGCAACCGGATGCGACGCACCGGGTAGCCCAGGGCATGCGCCGACTCAGGGCTCTCGCCCACGCTGCGCATCACCAAGCCGCTGCGCGTGCGGTACAAAAACCAGATCAGGCCCAAGGCCAACAGCACCGTGAGGTACACCAGCGGATGGTGGCGAAACAGCGCCGGCCCAAGCAGGGGAATATCAGACAACCACGGCACCGCGAAGGTGGGGCGCGGCCCCATCTTGGCCTGCACGTAGGCTGTGCCGGCAAAAGCCGAGAAACCCGTGCCAAACAGCGTGAGCGCCAGCCCGGTGGCGTATTGGTTGGTGTTGAGCCAGATCACCAGCACGCCAAAAATGCCTGCCAGAAGAGCCCCGGCCCCGATGCCAGCGGCAAAGCCGAGCCAGTCGTTGCCGGTGTGCACCACGGTGGCAAACCCGGCAATGGCAGCGCACAGCATGATGCCCTCGGCCCCCAGGTTGACGATGCCGACTTTCTCGTTGATCAACAAGCCCAGTGAGGCCAGGGCGAGCACCGTGCCCGCATTCAGCGTGGCCGCCAGGAGCAGCGCGTAGGAATCCATTATTTGCTCCCCTTGAATTTAAGCCGGTAGTTGACCAGCGTGTCGCAGGCCAGCAAGCTGAACAGCAGCAGGCCCTGAAACACCCCGGTCAATGACTTGGTCAGCCCCAGGCGAGACTGAGCCATTTCACCGCCGATGTAAAACATGCTCATCAAAATCGCGGAAAACACCATGCCCACCGGGTGCAAACGCCCGACAAAGGCCACGATGATGGCGGCAAAGCCATAGCCCGCCGGCACGTAGGGCGTGAGTTGGCCGATAGGCCCGGCCACCTCCAGCGCGCCCGCCAGTCCGGCCGCACCGCCAGAAATCATCAGCGCCGTCCACAAAGCCTTGCGCGACGAAAACCCGGCATACCGCGCGGCAGCCGGGGCCAGTCCACCCACCTGCTGCGCAAAACCTGCGCGGGTACGAAACAGGAATATCCACAGTCCCGCCACACCGATCACCGCCAGCAAAACCCCCATGCTCAGGCGGGAGCCATCGAACAGACGCGGGATGCGGGTGGCCGCCTCAAAGGTCTTGCTTTGCGGGAAGTTAAATCCGTTGGGGTCCTTCCAGGGCCCGCCCACCATGTAGCTCAGCAGCTGCACCGCCACATACACCAGCATCAGGCTGACCAAAATCTCGATGGCGTTGAAGCGGTCACGCAGCAGCGCCGTGATGGACGCACACAGCATGCCACCCAGCACCCCGGCCAGCACAATCGGCACCACAATCCAGCCGCCCGTGGTTTTGTCAGCCAGCAAGGCCACACCGCCGGCAAAAATCGCGCCCATCACATACTGGCCCTCGGCGCCAATGTTCCACACGTTGGAGCGAAAGCACACGGCCAGCCCTAGCGCAATGATCAACAGTGGTGTGGCCTTGACCAGCAGCTCGCCGATGGCATAGCCA
>JAUXQA010000216.1 GCA_030683195.1 Rhodoferax sp.
TGCCGGCAAATACAAGGTCAAGCTGCGCGTCCTGAGCAGCTTTACCCCCTGGGACATTGACATCAACGAGGAAGCCGCTTCCGGCACCCTGATCACTTTTGAGGAAGACGAACACATGGAGCAAGCCATTGTTTCCGGCAGTGCATTCAACCGCGATGAAGCCAAAATCTCTGTACTGGGCGTGCCAGACAAGCCTGGCATTGCTTACCAGATTCTGGGGGCTGTGGCCGATGCGAACATCGAAGTCGATGTGATCATTCAAAACATCAGTAAAGACGGCAAGACGGATTTCAGCTTCACATGTAACCGCGGTGACTACGCCAAGGCAGTTGACCTGTTGCGTGAAAAAGTATTGCCGACCCTGGGGGCACAAGAAGTGGTGGGTGACACCAAAATATGCAAAGTCTCCATCGTGGGCATCGGCATGAGAAGCCATGTGGGTGTGGCCAGCAAGATGTTTCGTGTGCTGAGTGAGGAGGGGATCAATATTCAGATGATTTCTACCTCAGAGATCAAGACGTCAGTGGTGATTGATGAGAAATACATGGAGCTCGCCGTGCGTGCGCTGCACAAAGCTTTTGATTTGGACCAAGTTCCAGTCTGAAAAACGGCCCAAGTCGTGAGATAATCTAGGCTTCGGAATTAAGGAAACGTGACCGAGTGGCCGAAGGTGCTCCCCTGCTAAGGGAGTAGGGGGTGTAGAGCCTCCTCGAGAGTTCGAATCTCTCCGTTTCCGCCAAAAAAATGAAAAAAGCCCTTGTAAATCAAGGGCTTTTTTTTGTGCAAAAAAGTCAACTATCAAATCAACTATCAAAACAAATGCTGCTTGAATAGGACGTAGTTGTTGTTGTCATATCTTTTTGTTGTCTTACAGCCACCCGGCATAAGGACACCGCTGCTCCAGCGTGGGGCAATCTCTGGCGCCGCGGTTTCCTCCGTCGGGGCTTGTAGGATGCCCACCCGCAGAGTTAAGCCTCAGGCACCCCGATAACGCGTAAGGGTGGGTATCCTGCAAGCCTAAACAAAAGCAGGCAAAACGATCAAAGTCGTCAAAGTCCATCGCATCTTCACGGTGTGCGATTACGAAGGGGTGGTCTCGCAGGGTGTGAAGAACATCCACAATCTACACAGAAACGCTGGTGAAACGCTTCTAAGGAAAAAGGAATAAGGAGATAGCTCGGGTGACTTGGCCCATCGGTGGCAGAAAGATCGCCAGGGTCTGATCGATGCCCTGAAAGCCGCCAAGCGGCTGCCGCCCACGCGTGTGTTTTGCAGCCACGACTAGTACGGGCGCGACATAACGCGTGCTTGGCCCCGTCAGTAAAAAGCATCATCAAGGAAGATCGTTTGCGTTTCAAGCAGCCCAATGCACTCGCTCTCGTTGCGCGAATCTCTGCGATCGCGGCGGGCGCCGAGTTCATGGCCTTCGCTGCAGAGTAGGCCATGGGCATTCGGCGAACGGGGCGGTCCGGCTAGCGCAGCCTACGTTATCATTATTCAACTAGATAACATCGACCACGTCAGCGTAGGCCGAGCCACAAGGGAGAAATATTTGCGAATCAATCACGCTGCGCTACTACGCGCATTGCCGTCAGATCAGCTCGAAGAGTTTGTTGACGACTGGCTCGATCAACGCACCAAACTCTATATCGAGCATGAGCTCTGGCGCGGTACCGGCGACATGGGCCGCGACGTAACCGGATATCTAACCACACAGCGGATGGAGGGGGCCTGGGACAACTTCCAGTGCAAGCAGCTCAATGAAAAGCTCTCCGAGGCATCGGCGTTCGTGGAGCTCGGAAAAATCTTCATGCATGCGGCAGCCGATGCGTACAGCTTGCCTAACTCTTATACCTTTGTTGCGCCGCGTGGGGTCGTTAGGCGCGTCCAGCATTTTGTTGCGCACCCGAAAGCCTTCCAGCAAGCTATCATTGACCAGTGGGATGAGGTGATCGCCAGTCGGCTGGTGGAGAAGTCTACGATCTTGCTCTGCCCCCAAATCCGACACCAGATTAAGTCCTTTAATTTTACGAAGATCTATTGGCTGGACGCTACCCGGCTCGTCAACGACCCGTCGGCCATGCCAGCCTTGGTGAAATGGTTCGACGCTGATCCCGGGCCTTGGCTGCGCGAAGTTGTGCCATCGGAGATTCAAGTGGGTGAATCGTCTTACATCTCACAGTTGCTCCAACTGTATGCAGCCAAGGGCCCAAGGGAATATCCCGACGCCGCGACAGCGTTGGCATCGACAGAACACGGCGCGCATCTACGCGACCAGCGCACGCGCTTCTTCGACGCCATGGCGTTTGACCGTTTCTATCGGGATTCGACCCCCGCAGACTACCTCCCCGCGTTTAAGGAAGAGATCTATCACGGCGTGGTAGACACCCACCGGGACGACTATGCCAGCGGTCTGACCCGGCTTAACGAAGTGATGAAGCGCGCCGGTGTTCTGCAGCCCTCCGGCATCCTAGGGAAGCACGCCGGTATTCCGGTCAAGCAAGGGACCTGCCACCAGTTTTCCAATGAAGGACGTCTTCCATGGCATCCCTGACGCGCGACTTCGCCGCCAAACACCCGTTCAACAGCCCTCTGGAGACAGGTATCCGGGCGCTGGTGGTTTTGGAGGCTTTCTATCCGCGCCGATGTGATCTGCTAGAAGTCACGTGGCTGGACCATCTGGTCGTGCACACCGGCGACCTTGAGTGGCATGATGCGCCCGAAAGCCTGCATCCTGACTTGCCCCACCGTGCGGGAGAGTTATTGGTTCGTCGGCAACTGGTGGAGCGTAGCCTTAGGTTGATGCAGCGCATGCACCTGATCGACGAGTGCGAGACGGAAGCGGGCATTGAGTTCTGCGCCAGTGAGGATGCGCCCAGCTACGTCGATTTGCTGCAGGCGCCGTACTCCAATGCACTGAAAGCACGCGCCAAATGGATGGCCGAGCATTTCTCGTCTTTGCCAAACGACGCCTTGCGCCAGCTCATCGAAAGCCGAATCGGCCGATGGACTGCAGAATTCAGCGCCGATGAGACCCTGTTGGGAGTCTCGCAATGAGCGGTATCCGGATTCGCCATTTGCTATTTACAGGCCCGAACGTGGAGGCCGAAGGCCTTCGTTTCGACGATGGTCTGAACATTGTTTACGGTGCCTCAAACACCGGGAAATCATTTGCCGCGCTAGCGCTGCTTTACATGCTGGGTGCATCCAGCAAGCTACCTCCCATCGACGAAATCGCCTACTACGATGGGATGTGGCTCGGGCTGACGCTGCCCAACGGTGAAGCAATAACCCTATACCGTTCGACCAAGGGAGGGGGCTTTCGAAGGTTTGAAGGATTGCGCCAGGGTGGTAGTCTCACCGGTGGCACCGTCCTTCGCAATAAACATGATGCGAAGCGCACCGACACGTTATCCCATCTGCTACTGCAATCGATGGGCCTGGCAGGCAAGCAGATCGTGCGCGATAGCGCGGGCACCAAGGAGAACCTGTCTATCAGCACATTGTCGCCCTACGCCGTGGTGTCCGAGGAGGACATCATGTCCACGCGTAGCCCCGTCTTTCTTTCTGGCATACCGGCGGAGCGCACGCTGGAAAAGAACCTGTTCAAGCTTCTGCTCACGGGCAGCGATGATGCCAATGTGGTTTCGGAGCCTAAGGAGGGTGAACGTAAAGTAGCAAAGGCCGCCAAGGTCGAACTGATCGATGAATTGATCGCGCAAGTGGATCGGGAATTCGGTGGGACTGCGCCCGATCGCGTGGAACTCGATGATCAGTTGGCGCGACTTGAGACCAACGCAGACGGCCTGCTTGGCGCTTTGCAGCAGGCTCAAAGCTTGGTAGATAGTCAGGTGACGGCAAGACGACAGGTTTGCGATCGCCAACAGGATTTGCGGGCTCGTGCGGGTGAGCTGGAGCTCACGCGCTCGCGCTTCGACAAGTTGCAGGCAGTCTATGCCTCTGATCTAGCTCGTCTGCAGTCCATCGAGGAAGGTGGCTATGTGCTCGCGGCCATGGTTGGCATGGACTGTGCGGTGTGCGGTGCATCCCCGGAAGACCAGCGACACAACCATGCGGCCGACGAGATATCCATGGCCCATGTGGCCGCCGCTGCCGAGGCGCGAAAAATTGAACGTGAGCAGGGTGAATTGGCCCAGGTGATCGACTCGCTATCACTGGAGGCGAATGCCCTGAACCGCACTCTGGGAGATCTCGACACTGAGATCGAAGCCATTGATCTCGAACTTCGATTCCGACGGGCCACTGAAGCGTCATTTCGCGAGAGCTACGAGACATACAGTGATGTGCGCTCGGAGCTCACCAAGGCCTTCAATCTCCATGCGCGGCGTGCCCAACTCGCCGCACGCCGGAGTGAGATTGCAGCGGATTCGGTCAAACGCGTAAGTGAGGCCTTAACCGTGGGGCCTGATACGAGCACTAGCTTTGACTTCGGAAAAACCGTCAAAGCAGTGCTGGAGGCATGGCACTTCCCTGATGCTGAGAAGGTGCTGTTTGACACCAAGCTCAACGACATCACTATCGGCGGCAAGCCTCGGCAGGCAAATGGCAAGGGCGTCCGGGCTGTCTTGCATGCGGCCTTCAACGTGGCCGTGATTCTGCACTGCATCAAGAATCGGCGCCCCCATCCCGGTTTTCTGGTTCTCGACACGCCCTTGCTGACTTACCGCGAGCCGCTCAAGTCCCGGCACGGTGAGCTGGCACCCGATGAGGCGGCCCTCAAGGGGACCAACTTGGCCGAGCACTTCTACAGACACCTAGCCAGCCTCCGAGCGGAAGTGCAGATTATCGTGATTGAGAATGCCGACCCTCCCTCTGGAATGAAAGAAGGACTTGCACGTATCGAGACCTTCACGGCCAACTCAAACGACGGCCGTTACGGGTTGTTGGAAAAACGGCCGCGATAGAAGCCTGAGGCGCGTTCTATATGAAAGACGTTGACACTCGCAGTATTGTGTCGACCTGGACCAATAAAACGCCCAATTTGCCTGGTTCACAAACTCCACCAGCAGATGAAAACTCTGATCATTCCAGTTTTCGGTAGGCGGCAACACGCAGCTTCTGGCCCCTTTCGAGTGCACTCGCTAGGCAGGCGGCCGTTCATCAAAAAGGGAGTGTCTCCGCAGTGGGTAAATGCTGATGGTTATTCCAGATTTTTTCAGTCACATATCACTCTCATGACAATAGAAATATTGGACAAGGCTAGACCCAGCTCAGCTATTCCCGCCCGGGCCGAAATGCCTAGCTTGGCTGTACCGCAATATGTCGGGGATCATCCAAGTAGATGTACCGTTGACCGTTGCTAGAAATGCGTACTGCCCCGAATACCAGCATGTGCGATCCAGTCAAGTAAGCGAGGCCGTTGATACTTAAAAGATCCAGTAAGCAAAGAGCGATGTCTTGGGGAATATAAATATTCGGATTGTCAAACCCCTCGGTACGCAACCAGACGCACTTGTACTGCTGCGAGTGAGTCACATTCACAATTCGTCCAAACACCCCTAATGTTAAGTTGTCGTGGCGAGCACAAATGTCCGGCAACGCCACAAAAAAATCGCATGCCCTGAACTTGCCCAGTCCCGGAATTTCTATCACTTGCTGGGAGTGGTGAAACGCAGGGTTTGAAATCAACTGACGTAACAGCGGCCCCATTCTCATGTGCCGCAAAGAATTTTCACGGACTTTTTCCATTCGCAAATGCTCGGCATAAGCAGAAAACTCATCTTCCATCTCTATGTTGTCAGATGGCACTGAGTCGTATCCGTTCCTAGCTCCGGATTGGGAGGTCAGGTCAACCGCGATCCGGGTGTTGGGATCAATCCATGCCCCGGGAGAACCCCTCTCCTGGTGTGCACTGGCCGCGGCTTGTGCGGTCCTTTGACCGCACCCCTCTGCATGAGGTCGCGCACCAAAGCAGGATTCACGTCCGTTTTGGGATTGCTTGCGAAAGAACGCTCTGCCACCACATTCTGGGCACACCAGGTTTTGTCGTCGGCTCAAAAAATCGTCGTTGGACAGGTCTGCGAATTGATCCGCGCCGTAAGTCGAGTCGTCTTGGGTACACCGGGCTTTTTGCATTTGAAACACTCCAAATAATTTAGGTAAGTCATTGATCAAGGTTTGAGCGCGGATTTGCGGATGTCCAGATAGCCGTCTTTTCAGCCTTTCTTGATTTATCCGCACCTTGGCGCCGCGCTCACTTCATGGCGCAGTCCTATCAAAAAAGATCACCTCATCACCGATCGTCTCTAACGGTGCCAGTCCCTGGGCTGGCATTTATGCCGCCAATCCCCGTTGTCTCCCAAACAAAGGAACCCATCCATCACTCGAAACCAAGTCCCTCAACCATTCACTACTCACCAAAGGAGTCCCCATGGGATCAAACCATTCGCCCCTGGATGCCCTCGCAGCATTCACTCTCGGTTTTATAGCGGGCGTCATTTCGACCGACCCCATCGTCCAGTACATCGAACGCGTTCATCGTGAGTCCTCAGTTCTGCGCAGCCATGACGACATCTGATTCAACCCAACCCAAAGGAGATTTCCATATGACCTTAATTTGTCCCAAATGCCACAGTGAGCAGATCATCACCAAAAACATAGCCAAAATGGCAGGCAGTACCCTGGGCACCGTCGCCGGCGCGGTCAGCGTTGCTGCAGGCGTCATTCGTGGCGCGAAATTGGGTGCCAGTGCCGGAACCCTTGCCGGTCCTGTTGGCGCCGTATTGGGATCGATCACGGGCGCCATACTGGGTGGCCTGGTCGGCGGCGCGACAGGTGGCGTCATTGGTGCCCGTCTGGGTGAAGTGGTTGACACCAACATTCTCAAAAATTTTGAATGCCTGGACTGCGGATACCAATTCCATCAATCCGCATCTGATCCTGCAAGCAGCGTTCCCATGATCCCTTAGCTGGGCGTGGTTCATACCGCGCAGAGCATTCCCCGTCACGCCCTGTGACGGATCAATTACGTTCTTCTCTTTAACCCCCGGACCCTGATTCAATTTTGCTGAAACCCTTCAGCGGCTTTGTCACGTCCAAAACTTTGAAAGCAATCCAAATGGCACACCTCATCAACACCATGGCTTACGTGGGTGAAACTCCTTGGCATGAATTGGGCAACGCCTTGCCACCCAAACAATCGATCGAAGTCTGGGCTCAACAGGCGGGCATGGATTGGGAAATTAGGGAAACTCCCGTGCGTTACCTCGCCGATCAAGTCGGCTCACTGGGCTCCATCATGTCTTTCACAGACCAGAAGGTGCTCTACCGCAGCGACACCAAAGCCGCCTTGTCCGTGGTGGGCGGCCGCTACAACGTGGTTCAGCCCAAAGCGGTGTTGGAGTTCTACCGCGATCTGGTGGACGTTTCCGGATTTGAGCTGGAGACAGCAGGCGTTTTGAAGGAAGGCAAAAAATTCTGGGCCTTGGCCAAGACCGGCAAAGAGACTGTCCTCAAAGGCAACGATACCGTCAAGGGGTACATCCTCTTGGCGACCAGTTGCGACGGCACCTTGGCCACCACGGCCACGCCGACCACCATTCGCGTCGTGTGCAACAACACCCTAAGCATTGCCTTGAATGGAGCAAGCAGCGCCATCAAAGTCCCCCATAGCACCAGCTTCGATGCGCAAGCTGTCAAAAAGCAGTTGGGAATCGCTGTATCGCAATGGGACAGCTTCATGTACCGCATGAAAACCCTCTCCGAGCGCAAAGTCAAAAGTCACGAATCGATGAACTACTTCCTCAAAGTCCTGTGCCAGACCGACAACCAAGTCGATCCGGCGCAGGGCTTGATGAACGAGCGGGCCTTGAAAAAGGTGCAGTCGATGTTTGATGGTCATGGACGGGGTGCTGAACTGGCCGCCGCCGATGGTACAGCCTGGGGATTGTTGTGCGCCGTGACTGAGTTTGTGGATCACGAGAAACGTGCCCGCAGCCAGGAATACCGACTGGATTCGGCATGGTTCGGACAGGGGGCTAATTTGAAGCAACGGGCTCTGGACTACGCCCTGCAACTGGTCTCCTGACAACCCAGAAAGAGCAGTCTTTGACCCTATGCCAAACCCTGGCAACTCAACGGCATAAAGCCCCAGTCAACGACAAGTTGATCGGGGCTTTTTTCATTTGTATCCATGCAATCAATTCAACGAAGGAATCACCATGACAAACGCATCCATCGCGCTCAAGGCTGACAGACCCACTCGCCTGCCACCCGCGCTCAAGCTGGTCAAGACCGCCGACCTGAGTCGGGACCAATGGCTCACCGTCAGAAAAACCGGTATCGGCAGCTCAGACGCCGCATCCGCCGTCGGGCTCAATCCATACAAATCCCAACTGGAGCTCTGGATGGAGAAAACCGGACGGGATCAAAACTTGCCCAAGGTGGACCCGAAAGACCAAAGCAGTCCGATGTACTGGGGAACGTTGCTCGAATCCATTGTGGCCGCCCATTACTCCATGCGCTCTGGCCACAAAGTTCGGCGGATCAACGCAGTTCTGCAGCATCCCACGGAGCCCTGGATGCTGGCCAATCTGGACCGCGAGGTGCTGGGTGCCCCGGATGTGCAAATTCTGGAATGCAAGACAGCCGGTATCAACGGTGCTCGCCTGTGGAAAGACTGTGTACCGGAGTACATCCAATTGCAGGTCATGCACCAGTTGGCTGTCACCGGCAAGCAGGCGGCCGATGTCGCGGTTTTGATTGGCGGACAGGATCTCCAAATCCATCGCCTTGAACGGGATGAAGGAATGATTGCCCGCCTGATGGAACTGGAGCGACAGTTCTGGCGCTATGTGGAGACCGATACGCCACCCCCAGCGGATGGCTCGGACTCCGCCGATATCGCCTTGCGCTGCCTGTACCCGAAAGACAGTGGAACCACCCTGGACCTGTCCGAAGACTTTGAG
Organism: Rhodoferax sp.; assembly: GCA_030683195.1. Classification (GTDB taxonomy): domain Bacteria; phylum Pseudomonadota; class Gammaproteobacteria; order Burkholderiales; family Burkholderiaceae_C; genus Rhodoferax. The sequence continues at coordinate 8,928 of JAUXQA010000216.1, forward strand.
ATGTCGGCAGCGTTCTCGGATCTGTTGGACATACGGGAGGTACTGTCCACCCATGTCTTGTTGGAGGCCCAACTCAAACAGCGCATTCAACAGCGTATGGGGGAGGCCACCAAAGTGGTGTTCGAGACCGGGGATGTGACCTGGAAGCGCAGCAAGGACGCAAGCGCTCTCGATGTGGTGACCCTGCTGAAAGATCAACCTGAGTTGCTGCAACGCTATGCCCTGATCAAACCAGGTTCCCGCCGCTTTCTCGTGAATGCATGACTGCTTGTGCCTAGCTCGGGCGAGGTCTGTATCAACTGCATCCATCCATGGCCTGCCTTCATTCAGATGAGTGAAGCAGGCTTTTCAACATCAAAAAGGAAACATCATGCTTAAAGGTTTGGCACTGACGCCGCCCGTTATCGGTCGGATTTCAATAGGAAAAGTCGTGGAAAAGAATGGCAAACGGCTGCCAGAAAAGGACGATGAGTTCACGGTGACCAGCCAGGTGCAGGGCAGGGATGGTTGGGTAAATCATCCCGTGGACGAGACCCTGCGCAAAACTCCAGGCTCTAAGCTGCGCAATATCCCAGTCAGACTGCTGTTCGACGATCCTGATCTCAATCTACGGGCGAATTACAGCCTGTTTGACCGACAGACCGGGCGGCCGCTCTGCGTGGGAAATGGGGACACATGCAGGCGCTCACTTGCTGCGGGGGTGCAAACCTTGCCCTGTCCTTCACCGGAGGCCTGTGATCTGGGCATGGAAGGGCGCTGCAAGCCTTATGGACGTTTGAACGTGCGCATTGGGGATGACGATGAACTCGGGAGTTTTGTCTTCAGGACCACGGGCTTCAATTCGATTCGCACCTTGTCAGCTCGATTGAAATATTTCCATGCGGTATCTGGCGGTCAACTGTCCACGCTGCCACTGGAGCTCAGACTTCGGGGCAAATCTACCACCCAGTCCCATCGAGCGCCGATTTATTACGTCGACTTGACGGTGAAAACTGGCATGACGATGGCGGAAGCGATTGTCAGTGCCAAAGCTGAATGCTATTTACGCCGTGATGCTGGTTTTGATCAGATGGCCTTGGACGACGTGGCGCGCCAGGGATTTGCAGAAGGGGCATTTGAGGAGTCTGAAGAAGATGGCGCAGCGGTGGTCGAGGAGTTCTTTCCCGATGACTTTGACACCAGCCCTGATGGCCAGCCACAGACTTCGGGAGTCAGGCCAGGGTTGGCCGATAAGCTGAATCAGAAGGCGAACAGGCTCCATAGCCTGGGCGCACCCGTATCCGCCAGCACCCCAGAGGCACCTGCTCAGCACAGCCGAAATTGAAGGCGGGTGAATCAACTGGACTTCATTCGTTACCAGCAGTTCAGCGGCGGCAGGGGCTCCCGTGACATCCGTAGCGGGGGTATCCGCTGTGAGTTCACCTGTGAGGCATTCAAGGCCAGACCCCGGCGACCGCGAAAACTGGGCTGGGACCGATGGCGGCTTGACCGTTTTCAGTTCCACCGTTTTGACATGTTCACCACAAAGCCCCGCGAGTCGGGGCTTTTTAGTGCGCTGTTGAAAAGCATCACTGAGCCTGGCAAGCAGGCCGTGGCGATTTACCTGTTTCCTCGGTCACGTATACAAAGTTGGAAACAGGACCATTCATTACCAAAAAGGGAGTTCCATGAAAAAATCGATCAAATCAGAAATCGTCATCCCCACCTGGGCAGGCAGGACCGGAGCGAGCTACTGGGGTGACAGGGATTACGGCAGTCTCGACCATGAGTCGACATCCTTCTGGTTGTCGCTGAGACGCGTGGTGCCGAGTGACAGTTACCTGACGGATGACGGCCGCGCCATCGGCAACATTGGTTTGTATGTCTGGGTCAGCATCGCAGGGACGATCAGTATCGACTTGAGACTGCATGAGGTCGGCTCGGTCAGCTTGTATGAAGGGGTGCAAATCATCACGCTGCTCAAACGACTCTATGCCAAGGGGAGGGCGTACCCATTTAACAACTTTCAGCGCAACGCGGATTTATGCATCGAGTTGATCAAGGCGTTGGGCGCACTGGGCATCAAGCGTGCGTTGGTTTACCACGGTCCCCAGGCGGCGGAGACCTATCAGCCTGTGGGCATTGCTGTCCAAAGTATTTCAGATTGCGTGAATGAGCGGTTGGATCGAATGAGAAATTGTCGGATGGTTTGAGACTGCTGCACTGTACCTTCAAGGTGCAGTGCAGAGGCTGGCCTATTATTTTTTGATATTGGATCTTTAGACTGTCGTTCATTGACCGCTCCGGAAAAGCAAGATTTGGCGCATTGAAGTTTCAGAGTATGCGATTTCAAAAGAAGACTCCCGAAATCTGCTCGGTTTTGCGACCGCTTTAGCCACTTTTGCACTTTGCAGGGAAATCGCCCGATTTTTCACTTCACGAATCCACCGGCGGTCATCACTTTGCCGCGGACCATTAATTAACTGGCAAATGCAAACAGCGTGACGATCTGTGCATTGATATTTCCGAGTCCGCGATAGCTCAATGAGTTCCATCGAGGCAGACCAAGGCATTACTTGATTCATCTGACCCGAGAGGACTTACGTACGGATCTTCTTCTCGCCGAGAATGAGGTTCAGTGTTTTAAAGCTTGTCTGTACTTACTGGGGTCTACGTCGAGCATACGGTTGCGAGAATCCTACAGAGTTTCCCAAGGTTTGAAGGTTTCAAGCGCATAACTCCGGAATTTTTAACAAATAAAAAACTGCGATAGTTCCTATTAAAATCGTGAAAATAGATGGTTATTTGCTAAATTTTGTAGAGTATGAATATTGGTATGAAAGAATTCTAAATATAAATAAAACTTGTCTAATTTTCATATCATTGATTAGCTGGGTATGGAGTTTGTATTGCTTTAAAAATATTAAGTGTGTTGATTGTTTGCAAGATGTAAATCAAATGCATTTCAATAAACCAACTTTATACATTAACATGAATTCTCATCAATTTAATTTAAGTGGATTTAACTTCAATACCGCTGTATATAGTCATCGTACACTTGACGAACTTATGTATTCTTCGAAACGAAATCTATTAGACCTAGCGGTGCTAATAAATAGAATATTTGAACATCATTCAAGAGTTTTAGTCGTTCGAATTGATCTGAAATACAAAAAAGAATTCTGCGATGAAGTTCTACTTGAAGTTGCACAAATGCATCGAGAGAAATTATTTTCAGATAGGCGAAATTATCCTGAGGTTTTTGAGGGAATGGTGGGGTACGCCTGGGGGCTTGAGTATGGTGAAAGAGGAGGTGGATACCACTATCACTTGCTCGCACTGTATAACGGCGCTCTACGTCGAGATGATATTGGCATCGGGATGAAAATCGATGCTGTATGGGACACAATTACAGCAGGAACTGGGCAGTGTTACATCAGTAACTTTGACAAGGATAAAATGGCAATGCGGGGTAATCTTGGTGTTGGCATGATTCATCGAGATAATTATTTACTGCGCATTAATCTTCTTGAAAAGGTTGCAGCTTACATTACCAAAAAATGCACTGCGTTTGAAATTAAGTCTGAGAGAACAAGCTCAGGTGATTTTCGCACTTTTGGCAGAAGCAGGATGCCTAAACCTATAGATCCCAACATACCTCGGCTCGGACGGCCACCCGCACAAAATACGATATCGTGGTAATTTTATTATTTGGTAGCGTTGTGAAATTTGTATGAAAATGCTTGATGTACGAAAATTTGTACTAAAAATTGGTATGAATGAAGCAAGCAATGGTTCAGCTGGACCCACTTGCTCTCACTCTCAATATTGAGAAAAATCACCATCGCCAGGTAAAAATGTCGCTATTCATGCTACGAGTAGCACAAATAGCGAGGGCTAACTTTGTTAGACGAAGTATCTTTCGTTGTTCGTTGGGGTTGCTGACCAACTAACACTTTGGTTGTAACGGTCGTAGCGCTGATGAGAAGCAGGTCTAATGCAGAAGTGGTATGGATTCAAGTTAATGTATTCAGTTCGTCCAGAGATATCAAATGTTAATTTGTTCTCGTCTGCGAGAATCATAAGTGCACCATTAAGCCTGTTTTTGCTGCGCAAGCTATTGCTGCAATATTGTCTGACCCAATTTTTCTTAAGCGGATTACATCTACCAGCTTTCATAAAAACTTCCCATAGCCATTTTTCAAGTTGTTGAGAATCCAATTTTTCAATTGGTATCTCTGGTTTTTTTGCAAAAATATTCTTGAATTCTTCTAGGTACCATGCACAAATATCTTCAGCCTGTTTGTATATATCTATCTGAATGTTTCCTGCACGACCATCAAAATGATGAAAAAGTGCTGCCATGCGTATAGTCGTTTCTGCCATCTTGGACGCTGCATCCCTCACTTCGCAGAAATAGCAACCAGCACCCATAGAAGATTCAAGACAGTTATAAAATTTTAGCCATTCTGTCCTTGCCTCAGTCGATAGCTCTAATGTCGTTTTATTGGCTTGCAGGTTGTTCTGTATTCCACCTTCCAAAATAATACCAATTCTATTTTGGAAGATGGTCAAATCTTTCCAAACTACATCTTGAATGCTAGAAATATGTCGTGTACCTTGTGTTGATTCAGGATAGTTTATCAAGCAACGGGAGAAGAATCCTATATCTCGTGCGTTCTTCCCTTGATTCTCTAAGAAATTTTGAAATAACTTAGGTTGGATCATGAGTGCCAATGTGAAATTTGGATTGGATACCGTGAAGCTTTCCGCAGACTTCCGATCAACGGTAACACTATCGCCATCTCTCAGTTTATTTAATAAAGCTAGATTGCGTCCGGCATGCCCGCCTAGAACCATACCCGCCTCATCTGAAACGAGTCCACCCGATGGCCAATGGCTATGCAACCCCCACGCAATTGCCTCTGGTGTCGCGTCGTTATAGATAAGTTTTGGAACCTTAGATAAAGCGGGTTTTGACTTTTTGTGCAATTCCAATGCTAGTTTTTGAGTGTTTGTTGGCAACCCCTTTCGAAGGGCCTTCTGAAAAGATGAAACGTGCGTTGCATGTTCAAGTTCCCAAAACTCCATTTCCGTCTCGTATTCAATACGGATTTTTTCATTCCTGTCCTTTGACAGGTTTTCGAAATTTCGAATTTCTTGAAACATCAACCTATCGATATAGGTCTTTCTCTCGCCTGACTCTGCTATCGAAATAAGGTACAAACTTGCTGGTGTTTCATGACCGGCTTGTAGCTTGACTCGAAATTGATCTTGGCAAGCCAAAGACATGGCCGCCAAGGCTGATGAAAATACCATCGACATTGGGGCTTGCGTATGGTTTTGCGTTTCGATGACCGCATTTTTCAGCAATTCTGGAGCTGAACTGATCGGAAATGGCTTCGCGGTGAAAGTATTCATGTTGTTGATGTTCTCTGTTTCATCTTGAAGTTGGGGTGAGTTTTGAGTTAAAGGTCAATGGCAGCGGCTTGCCGCGATGCGAGCCATCAACCAAGTGTCAATTTCTGACTCAATCCAACCTACAGCCTGGACGGAAATCTTGATGCTGCGAGGAAATGATGGATCGTAAAATTTGCTATTTTTGTCAGCTAATGCGTAAATCGATGAACGGCCAAGGGCGACGCGTGCCTGTACCTGTTTGATTCGTAACAGGACGTATTTGCCGTGCATGTTGCCTGCTATCAATGTCTTTTGATCTCTTTGCAGATGGTTTTCTGTAACTTGCATGATTTCGTCATTCCTTGTTGTTACCTCGGAAAATTCTGAGGAATGACGCTACTGTACTGAGATGCTATCAAGTTTGTAGCACGCATAAGCACGATATGAAAAAATGGTTATTCGTGTCAATGCGTGCCAAGGCAACTTTGTAAGATGTAAATGGTGGAAAGTTCTATTTTTAGTCGACCACGAAAGGCTCATAGATAGGATCGGCGGTTGAGCTGGAAGTGAAAACTATTGGCAAGTTGCACTGATTCCATATTTCAGCCCAGCGTGGGCAGCGTTTCGTGCTGAACGTGGGCGCGTTCTCAGCGTAATCGTGGACGATTCGGGAGAATTTGTGGAGGTGCTTTCTTGAACCCAGCCTGGGCGCGCTTCTGTTTTACTAAGAAGCAGCCAATGTCAACCAACAGAACCACTATGCGTCAAATTCGAGAGACATTACGCCTACACCTATCGGCCGGCTGGAGCTAGTGGGGGGTTGGCCGTTCCGTCAATATCTCCAGAAGCGTGGCTGGTGAGTACGTTTCGCTGGACGGCATGGACTGGGCAGGCGTTCAAACCCGCACCGACGATGAGCTCGAAGCCAGTTTGTATAAACCGCCTCTGCCGCGCTTCAGCCATCAACTCCCCCCCGATTTCGCCACCATTCACCAGTAACTCACGCGCACCGCCGTAACCATGCAACTCCTGTGGGTGGGGGAATACGTCAAGAACAACGCACTGCTCTGTAAGTGCACCAGCTCTTGCGTCAATTACCGAGAGAGTGGGCCTTGGGGCTCCAGTGCTCTATATGCCAAACCTATATGGCCGGTGAGAAGCTGTTTGCCAACTACGCCGAGCAGACCATGCCAATCATTGACGCCGCCACGGGAGAGATCACCCAAGCCCAGATCTTTGTGGCCACCTTTGGTGCCTCCAATTACACCTACGCCTGTGCCACCGCTAGGCAAACCGCGGCTGACTAGATTGGCACCCAGGTGTAGGCGCTGGAATTCTTCGGCGGTGTGCCGCGCCTTACCGTGCCCGACCAGACCCTTGCATTGATCAGGAACCACGACACCTACCACCTTCCGCCCAACCGGCTGTGCTACGAGTTCGCCACCCACTACGGCAGCGCTGTGCTGGCGGCGCGATCAGGCCACCTATGGACAGACTGCAAGCCGCATACAGCAAGACCATGCCCATAAGGTGTGCTTCTCAATTTGAATCGTGATCTGACGATCCTTGCTGCAGGACCACATGGAATACGACCACAGAAGGCTCAATCAGTTGAGCGATGACCTTGGTCAGCCATGAAATAGAACGTCATTCGCTTCCAGAAAGCCTTGCGTATCTAGCGCTTGGATCAATCCCATTAAATATCGATCTCTGGCTGTAACTGGGCATCGCAGAGTGCAGCCGGCTATCGCGGTCCGCGACCATCGGACTCAGTATGTTTATATCTTAGCAATTCGGTGACCCAGGCAGCTTTCCGAATCGCCCACCAGCCTTCAGCAGCGAGCAAGCGTCGCTGCCGGAAGAAAAACTGGACTTAATACTTCTTGCTGTTTGCATCGTTCTATCCGCTGGTGAATTGTGACAAACAGATGGACGCAAGCTATTTTTGAGCTCACAAAAGTTGTAATTGCCTTGCTAGGGTAAAAAACTCCCAACTGGTTAAAAAATTAAATTAGTATCGGATTGTCTACGTGCAATTACATTAATTTATATTTAAAAAAATCTATGCCAATTTGTATCTATTTATTTAAAGCAACCACAGATTTCATTCATTTGAAAATTATTAAAATACATCAAACTTTTTGGGCAAATATTATTCTTAGTTAAATTTTAAATAATTAACTCTTTAATCTATAAATGCGACCTTTGAGCGCTTTTAAATTTATGTTTGCGAAACGGTCGCCGACCTCGAAGCATAGATCATTATTTTTATAAGAAAATGGATGCATTCCTTGTTTTCCCATATTGCAAAATTCCGACCACATCGATTCTGATGTGTAGTCTTCCCCATGTTTTTTTATATGATCTTCAATTGCTTGAGTCAATAAGTCTCGCTTTTTATTTCTGATCGGTTTACTATTTAATGGAGTAATGCCTTCATCATTTTTTTTTACAAATTCAATAGTTGAAGTCTCTTTGGTAATTGATTCATTAACTGTATTGATTGTAGAGGTTTTAGGTTCTAAATTGATTTCATTGATTTCATTGATTTCATTGATTTTATTTATTTCTTCCTCTTCTGCTGATTTTCTAATATCCATGCGGGGTGTATCTGCGATACTATTGGTGATTAATATGCTTTCATCTAAAATAAATCGAATTTTTAAATTTAAAGATTTAAAGTGATTTATTACATCATCTTTACTGATGTATGCATCATTTATTGCATTGTATTCCAAGCCTGAAATTATAGATAGTTTGCTGTCCAATGCATTAAAAACACTGTCGCCAACTTTTTTCAATAGAAGATTGCAGTGTCCTTGAATTCTATTTTTATAATCATTATGTATCCTTTCTCTATCGGCTGGAGAGGTTAATTTTGGCTCCCATAGTGGCCGATTTGTAACTTTGTAGTACGCGTCAAAAAAAAATTCTATTTTTTCATTCGACATGAAATTGCTTACTTCTGGAAGTTTGGTAAGAATATCCGTTAAGGTAATACGATCTATTTCTGACAATTTATCTTTTTTGTGAAGATAGTCTGCTATATAAAGAAATAATGGCTTGGAAGATCCATTCATTTGCTGATAAGGTGATGGAATAATTTTTTCTTTGATGCAATTAATCCCTTTTATATCATCTGGAATTTCATGAGTGATATCTGAGATAGCTCGTGCCACTTCTTCAAGTTTGTAGTGTGTGCGATCAGGTAGGTGCGCAGCTTTATCAAACATTTTTATTGAGAATAGTGAAAAGTACTAATTCTAGAGAGTTTTGCGATTTAGACGGTCACATAACTGGATCACTGGTCGCTTTGTAACATCACTTTTGAGTGTCATCTTTCTGCGCTAAAGTGCATGGCACGACGCCCCATTTATAGTGATTGTTTCGTCCTGTCTTTGCTGTTCTGTCAGCCGTGCCTTTTTTCGGCTCAATGTCTAGACCAATATCGAGTTCGCCTAGCAGGCTGCTGAAATACTTCACCCCAAGGTCTACCACTGAGCCGGCTCAAACGTTATAAATAGAGCAATATTGCAAGCACCCAACCATCAGATCATGCGCGGAGCCGATACCTTCACCGAGAGCTTGTTCACCATGCGACGCTTGGATGACTTCGTCCCCGAGAACCATCCACTTCGCCCGGTGCGCAGGATGGTGAACTTGGCATTGAAGAATTTGGAGCCACTACTCACCAGCATGTACGCCGCCGACATCAAAGGTGGTCGTCCCAGCATTGCGCCAGAGAAGTTGTTGCGCGCCATGCTTTTGCAAATCTTCTACAGCATCCGCTCAGAACGTTTGCTGATGGAGCAGACCCAATACAACCTGCTGTTTCGATGGTTCATAGGTCTGTCCATGGACGACACCGTTTGGGTGCCTACGGTCTTTACCAAGAACCGTGAACGCCTGATTGAACATGACGCTGTCATCGAACTCTTCAATGAAGTTCTGGTCATTGCCAACAAGAACGAATGGCTCTCGGGCGAGCACTTCAGCGTGGACGGCACGCTGATTCAGGCCTGGGCCGGACACAAGAGTTTCGCTCGCAAAGGCGGCAGCGACGACGACACGGGAAACTTCAAAGGCCAGAGCCGCAGCAACGACACCCACGAGTCCACCACCGATGCCGATGCACGGCTATATCGCAAAGGCAATACGGCCAGTGAGTTGCGCTTCATGGGGCACACTCTGAGCGACAACCGCCATGGCCTGATTGCCAATGCCGTGGTCACCACGGCAGACGGCTATGCCGAGCGTGAAGCAGCCAAGGTGATGATTGCCGATGCGAAACAGGTTGCAGATGAGACGGCCCAAATCACACTGGGTGCCGACAAGGGCTATGACGCAGCAGAGTTCATTGAGGCACTGACGAATATGAAGGTGCTACCCCATGTGGCGCAGAACACCAGCAACCGTAAGTCAGCGGTGCCCGAACACATTGCGAGCAGTGTTGGTTATGCCATCTCGCAGCAAAAACGAAAGCTCATCGAACAAGGATTTGGCTGGGCCAAATTAGTTGGACAGATTCGACAAGTGATGGTGCGTGGTTTGAAAAAGGTTGACCAGTTATTCGTGCTGACGATGGCGGCCTACAACCTTACGCGCATGCGCACCTTGGAACAAATCCGTCTGCAGACGACGTAGTGGCAGGGAAATGATGAAAAAGACCTCAAAATAACCGGAAATCGCCCCCCAAAAGAGCCCGAATTCCAAATTGCGAAATCAGTTCCGAGAAATCCCGTTTACACGGGGAGCGGGGCCTGTTTTGCAGACCAATATTTCAGCAGCCTGCTAGAGGGAACTTTCTCCGGGTGATAACGGATTCCTGATTTTGTCCATCAGTGACTCATTTATAGCAATTTATATCAATGTATACGCTTCCGACCGTATACGTCCGAATGATTGGCGATAAATGATTCCTGGATTCACTCTCGCACACTCCTACTGTCAGTAATTTTGATCTTTGATCAAGGTATCGTTTTCATGTGTTGGACGAAGCAAGTTCTGTCAGTCTGCGTCCCAAGATGTCGAACGCAAGCACTTGCTCAGCCTGGCGTCGATCTTGAATGTAAACGCCGCTCATGCCTTGTTTGATGTGGTTCTCACACTCATTGATCACATCGTTAGAGATACCCAACTGGCTCATCATGGTTGTCGTAGTGCGCCGTAATTCATGAGCTGTCCAACGGCCACCTGGTAGCGTCAAAGCATCGACCGCCTTGGTTCTATTCATCAGGCGTTCATCAGAGCTTCGTTGACGGTCAGCCAATTGTTTGCCAAATGACTTTATGCATACTGGACCGGTGCCTCGACTATCTGGGAACACCCAAGGCAAGGGTTGACCGGTAATGCTGTCAATTTCGCGAAGTGTGGAAAGATAGGAAAACTGCTTGAATGCAAAGTCGCTCAAATGGATGAGATGATCGCGTTGATTTTTCGTGGTCGGCAAGTACCAGGTTCGTGCTTCCAAATCAACATAGCCCAACTGAACCGCGCCAGACTTCTGCGTTAAATTGTGTTCGTCGATCACAGCTTGCAATGTCTGTTGAGTGGATTTTGCATCAGCCCACACCGTCCCCATCAATTCGCCGATTCGGCACCCGGTAGCCAGAATAAGCCAAAGCCCCAGCACAGTGCGTCTGTTTAAATTTGCAGCAGGGAGTTGCTTGACCAACGTCCTCAATTCATCGTTGCTCAGGACTCGGTCACGTTTGATGTCTTTGCCGCCGATTTTTCTTTTGCTTATCAACTCAATCGGGCTATGTTCAATAATTTCACGCTCGGCTGCAAACCGGAACATCTGCTTCAGGTCCGCCAACAGCATATTAGCTGTACGTAACTTGCCTTCGGCTTTGACTGCATCAAGAATAGTCAGCACGTCAGCCTTGCGTATGTCAACGACTGCGATATCGCCAAAGTCCCCAAAGACCCGACGTTCAAACTGCTCGCGTACGTACTGCCCGCCATCTTTGCGACCAATGCGCTTGCCATCCCCGCCAACGTGCGGTGCCAACTCGGTTGCGGCCCAACGTTCAAATACCTGTCTTACGGTCAACCGGCGCTGCTTATCCAGTTCAGCTTGTGCTTCAGCTGCCTCTGCGGTGCGTTTCTCCGTATCAGCTTGATGGCGAGCTTCTTCGCTGGCTTGCAATCTGTCTGTTTCGACCTTTGCAAAGTGGTGTCGCAAATCACGGGCGCCATTCTTATACTGTTTGGACCATCCCGCCGCTACGTCTCGCGCAGCAGCAAGAGTGAAATAGCCTTGACGTCCTTTCGGGTCATAACCACCAATGGGCAGGGTGTCACGCTGCCCTGTGCTTGTGGTGTATCGAAAATAAAATGACCGCTCACCACTCGCCGTGATTCTGCCCATAAACCGCCCTGCGCCTCGCGGTGCGGGGTCGATAAACCACTGGTCGGAGCCGTTCGCCTTGGACCCCATTTCTTTGTCTGTAATCATGCCCATGCTGTCCCTTTTCGTTGCCGTTCGGTTACCGTTTCTTTTGGCTGGTTGCCGTTCGGTTACCGTTTCTCGCTGGATTTCATTGTACGAGTTTGGTACGCATTGGACGATGATTAGAGCTAACTTGTTGATTTATATGAAAATTTTTAGAATTATTGGAATTGAATGGACGCGATTGGATAAGTCTAATATTGACTACGAACCAAGGGGTAGTGGGTTCAATTCCTGCCAGCCGCACCAGACGATAGTCCTAGAACAGAAATGTTCTAGGACTTTTTCGTTTTCAGTCCGTGAAAATGACGAGAAAATCTCGTTCGACTCTTTCTCTGTCTTTGACCAAGTTAAATATGCTACGGCCCGGCCGGGCTCGCCCCTTGGCGCAGCTCGCTACAGACAATGCAGCTGGCCTGGCGTGAAATGCCGATTTCTGTGAATTCCATGGATCGACCATCCAGCATGAGCAGTCTTCCCGTGAGTGGTTTGCCTGCGCCACTGAGCAGCTTGAGGGCTTCGGCTGCCTGCATGGAGCCAACAATCCCCACCAGCGGCGCAAATAC
>JAUXQA010000227.1 GCA_030683195.1 Rhodoferax sp.
CTTGCTGACATCAGCCACGCGCAGCAGCTTCTGGCGCACGTCGTTGGCAAACACTTTGAGTTCGGCATCGGAGAATCCGTCTGCTTCCAGTGCATAAATTACGCCGTACACATCACCAAACTCGTCATTGAAAAACGGCCCCTGCACACCGCCGGGCAAGGTTTGGCGCATGTCCCCAATGCGCTTGCGCACCGCGTACCAAATGTCAGGCACCTGCGCCGATCGGGTGGAGTCCTTCACCTGAAACAAAATCGTGGACTCACCAGGCTTGGAATAACTGCGAATCTTGTCTGCCGCGGGCACCTCCTGCAGGGTGCGCTCAATCTTGTCAGCCACCTGCTCCGCCATCTGCTGCGCCGTAGCACCAGGCCAAAACGTACGCACCACCATCAGACGAAAGGTAAACGGCGGATCTTCGTCCTGCCCCAGCTGAAAGTAGGACACCCCACCCAGCAGCAGCAAGACAATCAGCAGGTAACGGGTAAAGGCCGCGTGATCCAGGGCCCAGCGGGACAGGTTAAAGCCTGCTTGAGGTTGTTCTTGGTTCATGAAGGCCTCACTTCGCGCTTGCGGCACTAGCAGGCGCGAGTGCAACAGGAGCAGACGCAACGTCAATTGCTGCTGATTTAGGAGCTACAGACCCATTATTAACAGCGGCTGGAGTGGCTTTTTCCTTGTAAATCGTCACTTTTTGGCCGGGCGACAGCACATGCACCCCTGCCGACACCACCTGCATACCCGGTTGCAGGCCCGAGGCCACCACCACGTCGTTGCCATCGGCTGTGGCGATCTGGATTTTTTGCAGTTTCACGGTCATGCTGGTCACGTCCAGTACCCAAACGGCGGTGGCGTTGCCATCCTGACGCAAGGCGCTGGTCGGCAATTTGATGACCTGCGGGCTGGCGTTGCCGGGTACTTGGGGAATGACCGTCACGGTGCTGCCCAACGCCAGGTTATCTTGGGCACTCAGAGCCACCTTGACCTGAAACGTGCGCGTTACCGGATCAGCGCTGGCCGCCACTTCACGCACCACACCTTTGAGCGCGGAGGTACTTGTCCAGGCCCGCACATCCACGCCGGCCCCCAGTTTGAGCAAGCCCGCCCGGTCTTCGGGAACCGCGAACACCACGTCACGCGGGCCGTCCTGCGCAATGCGCAGCACGGATGCGCCAGCGGCCACCACTTGGCCCACCTCCGCATCCACGGCCGTCACCACGCCCGACACATCAGCCACCAGGGTCGTATAAGACGCCTGATTGCCTTGACCAGACAACTGCGCCTGAGCCTGTTCCAGTTGGGCCTGGGCGGCCTTGAGAGTGGCATCGCGCCGCTCCAATTCGGCCCCACTGATGAAGTTTTGGTCGCGCAGCGACTT
>JAUXQA010000229.1 GCA_030683195.1 Rhodoferax sp.
AGCCGGATCAAAAGTTTGATGTGCTGGTGCTGGATGCGTTCTCGGGCGACTCGGTGCCGATTCATCTGCTGACCCGTGAGGCCTTTGCCCAGTATTTCAGGCACCTCAAACCCGACGGCGTGCTGGCGGTGCACATCACCAACCGTTTTCTGGACTTGAGGCCAGTCGTCAAGACCGCAGCGACACACTTTGGCAAAGACGTCCGTCTGGTCGACGCTGATGGCGACCCCGACAAACTGGTGCTGCGCTCCCGCTGGGCGTTACTCAGCAGCGATGAAGCCTTTTTCAGGGATGGCCGCCTGAGCGGCGCTGAAGCTTTGGCAGAGCCCGTCGGTTTTGCGCCCTGGAAAGACGACTACAGCAGCATCTTTTCGATTCTGAAATAGCGGCAGACCCAACCGCAGGTGTGCGGCGCTGGCGGGGCTGCGCAGGCTGTTTTGTGAGTTAACCTCATCGCTGCCAGCCATCGGTCAAGACCTTGTCAAAATAGGGCGACAGACCGTTGGTCAATCGAAAAAAATACCAAACCAATCAAGGAGTTCTTCCCATGCAGTTGTCCGCATCGATTTTCAAAGCCTACGACATCCGGGGCATCGTGCCCGCCACCATCGACGAGGCGGTGGCCGAGGCGCTCGGGCGCGCTTTTGGCACCGTGGCACGCCAGGCCGGGGAGCGCACGGTGGCCGTGGGTCGTGATGGCCGCCTGAGTGGGCCTGCCTTGAGCGCCGCACTCATGCGCGGCCTGGTGGCGGCCGGCGTGGAGGTAATTGACGTCGGCATGGTGACCACACCCATGCTCTACTTTGCGGCCAACACCCTGTGCACCAGCGGCATCCAGGTGACCGGCAGCCACAACCCGCGTGATTACAACGGCTTCAAGATGGTGATGGCCGGGCGCGCCATTTACGGCGAAGACATTCAGGCGCTGCAGCGCATGATGCAGACCGAGACCTGGTCGCTACTTCCCGGGGGCAGCTTGCGCCAGGTCGATGTGCTGGCGGACTACACCGCGCGCATTGTGGGTGACATCAAGTTGGCGCGGCCCCTCAAAATCGTGGTGGACTCCGGCAACGGCGTGGCGGGCGCGTCGGCACCGGCCATTTTGCGGGCCATTGGTTGCGAGGTGACCGAGCTGTTCAGCGAGGTGGATGGCAATTTTCCCAACCACCACCCGGACCCCAGCAAGCCCGAGAACCTGCGCGACCTCATTGCCGCGCTCAAGGCGGGTGATGCTGATCTGGGCCTGGCTTTTGACGGCGACGGCGACCGCCTGGGCATCATCACCCGCGAGGGCAACAACATTTACCCCGACCGCCAGATGATGCTGTTTGCGCAAGATGTGCTCTCTCGTGTGCCGGGTGGCACCATTTTGTTTGACGTGAAATGCACCCAGCGCCTGGCCCCGGCCATTGATGCCGCTGGCGGCGTACCGCTGATGTTCAAGACCGGCCATTCCCTGATCAAGGCCAAGATGAAAGAGATCAACTCGCCGCTGGGCGGCGAGATGAGCGGCCACATTTTCTTCAAGGAGCGCTGGTTTGGCTTTGACGACGGCACCTACGCGGGTTGCCGTTTGCTGGAGATCGTGAGCCGCTCGGCGGACGCCAGCGCGGTGCTCAATGCTTTGCCTACGAGTTTCTCCACGCCCGAATTGAACGTGAAGTGTGCCGAGGGCGAGCCTCATGCCCTGGTGAACCAACTGGTGGCCAGCGCGCACTTTGTGGCCCCGGCCATCGTCAACACCATTGACGGGCTGCGGGTCGATTGGCCGGACGGCTTTGGACTGATTCGTGCCTCCAACACCACGCCGGTGCTGGTGCTGCGTTTTGAGGGCCACACGCCTGAGGCCCTGCATCGCATTGAGGCCGAGATGCTGGCCCTGCTGTGCACGGTCAAGCCCGATGCCGTGGTGGACGCAGCCGCGCATTGAGATCCAACCAGACGCAACACGCCTCCAGCCAACCCGTTTTGAAGATACTGATTGTCAAACTCTCGTCGCTGGGCGATGTGGTGCACGCCATGCCGGCGGTGCAAGATATTTTGCAGGCCATGCCACACGCACAGGTCGACTGGGTGGTAGAGCGTGGTTTTGCGCCGCTGGTACAGCGCTGCGCTGGCGTGCACCGGGTCATTGAATGCGAACTGCGGCGTTGGCGCAAGTCGCCTTTCTCCCCTTTGACACGCCAAGCCTGGCAGGCCTTCAAGACCGAGTTGCAGCGCGAGTCCTATGACGCGGTGATTGACCTGCAGGGCTTGAGCAAGTCGGCGCTGGTCGCTTGGCTTGCGCAGCTCACGCCGCAGGGCAAGCGTTACGGCTTGGCCAACCGCACTGAAGGTTCGAGCTTTGAGGCCCCCGCACGCTGGGTGGCGCAGGTGCCCATTCAAGTGCCTGTGCACACGGCGGCAGTGGCCCGTTCGCGTCTGCTGTGTGCCCATGCGCTGGGTTATGCAGTGCCTGAATTTATGGCTTTTGGCCTTCTAGCCGGCATGGAACAAGGTGATGCACATTCAAACACCATAGCTGTAAGCAGTGCTGGCGCCTCCGGCCGGCGGGGCACGGTTGCCTTGGTGCATGGCACGTCGCGGGCAGACAAAGAGTGGCCGCTGGCGAGTTGGCAGGCACTGGGGCAGAAGCTCAATGCCAGCGGCTTCGCTGTCGCTTTGCCCCATGGCAGTGACTCCGAGCAGCGTACCGCGCAGGCCATAGCCAGTGGTTTGAGCGATGCGGTGGTGTGGCCCCGCCTCGGACTCGATGCCCTGACCGACACGCTGGCCACCTGTGCCGGTGTGATCGGGGTGGACAGCGGCCTGAGCCATATCGCCGTGGCGCTGGATCTGCCCCATGTTCAACTCTATAACTTTGATACCGCCTGGCGCACCGGGCCGCTGCTGAGCGCGCACCAATGCAGCTTGTACGCCCAACCCGCCCCTTCGGTCGATGCGGTTTGGCGCGCGTGGCAAGCCGTGCTGCGCGCCGCCGGGCGGGCCTGAAGCCCATGATGCGCGAGCTTTATTCTGTGGTGATGTGGCTGGCCCAGCCGCTCTTACGCCGCAAACTGGCCCGCCGGGGCTTGCAGGAGCCTGGTTACCTGGTGGCCGTTCCAGAGCGCTTTGGACACTACACCAACAGCCTCGGGAGTGGTGTTGGTCCTACCGTGTGGGTACATGCCGTCTCCCTGGGCGAGACGCGTGCCGCCGGCGTCCTGGTGGCGCAACTGCGCGAGCGTTTGCCCGGTATGCGCCTGCTGCTGACTCATGGCACGGCCACGGGTCGGGCCGAGGGGTTGCGCCTGTTGCAGCCGGGCGATGTGCAGGTCTGGCAGCCTTGGGACACCCCTGGCGCGGTAAGTAAGTTTTTGACTCATTTTCAGCCCATCATCGGCATCCTGATGGAAACCGAGTTGTGGCCCAACCTGGCAGCCTTGTGCCAGCGCGCGCAGGTGCCGTTGGTGATGGCCAATGCACGTCTGAGCGAAAAGTCATTGGCAAGCACGCAGCGGCTGGCCTGGCTGGCGCGCCCGGCTTACCGGAGTTTGGCGGCCGTGTGGGCCCAAACTGCGGAAGACGCGCGCCGGCTGACCAGCCTGGGTGCCCCGGTGCAGGGTGTGTTTGGCAATCTCAAGTTTGATGCCACGCCCGACGCGGTGCAACTGGCGCAGGGCCGGGCCTGGCGCCAGGCACTCGGCCGGCCTGTGGTGATGTTTGCCAGCTCGCGTGAGGGCGAGGAAGAGGCTTTGTTGAGGTTTTTAAGAGCAAATAGCCGTCTAGCCGGCAAAAATAAAGCCTTGGATGCTCCTTTTACAGGAGCGTTTGAGGTGCAGTGGCTGATCGTGCCCCGCCATCCCCAGCGCTTTGCCGAGGTAGCAGCCTTGATTGGCGCACACGGTTTTGGTGTGTCCCTGCGCAGTCAGTGGCGGGACGGATCACCACCAGTCGCTGCGCGCTCCGCCTCCGCTGCGTCACTCGCCCCCGTGATCTGGCTGGGAGACACCCTTGGCGAAATGGCTCTTTACTACGGCATGGCCGACGTGGCCTTGCTCGGGGGGAGCTTTGAGCCGCTGGGCGGTCAAAATCTGATTGAGGCTGCGGCCTGCGGCTGCCCGGTGCTCATGGGGCCCCACACCTTCAATTTTGCCGAGGCCGCCGAGCTGGCGCAAGTTGCTGGCGCTGCGCTGCGTGTGGCGTCTCTGGATCAGGCGGTTACTACCGTTCAGACCTGGGTCAGTAACCCGGACGAGCTAGCGCATCGGTCGGCTGCCAGCACAGCGTTCAGCAGCGCCAACCGTGGCGCGGTCGCCAAAACCGCTGAGGCGGTGGTGACCTTACTTCGCCAATAGCGCGTTGACGCCCTGCAGGTCTTCCGCCTTCAAGGTGCCGCTGGCCTGGCGCAGCCGCAAGCCACCGACCAGCACGTCATAGCGCGCCTTGGCCAGATCGCGCTTGGTCTGGAACAACTGGCTTTGCGAGTTCAACACATCAATGTTGATGCGCACACCCACCTGGTAACCCAGTTTGTTCGCGTCCAGCGCGCTCTGGCTGGAGGCCTCGGCGGCTTCCAGCGCGGTGATTTGGCCTTGGCCTGACACCACGCCAAAAAAGGCGCTGCGGGTGCCTTGCGCCACATTGCGGCGGGTGGCTTCCAGGTCAAAGCGCGCTTTTTCTTCCAGAGCCAGCGTTTCCTTTACCCGGTTCTGGATGGCGTAACCGGCAAACAACGGCAGGTTGAAGGCCAGGCCCACCGTGGCTGCATTGGTGCGGTAGTCCCTGGCCAGCGTGGCCGAGCCGTTGTTTTGGGTGATGTTGTAGCCGGCGGTCAGGTCCAGTGTGGGTTGGTGGGCAGCCTGTGCTTTCTTTGTTTCCAGCTGAGCTACCTCCAGTGCAACCTGTGTCTGGCGAATGCCGGGGTGGCTGGCTTCAGACTGGGCTACCCAGGGGACGACGTCGTTGGGCATGAGTTCCGGCAAGGTCAGCGGCAGGGCCAGCGGGCGGGGTTGGGTGTCCAGCTTGCCTGCCAGCTGGTCCAGGGCCAGGCGCTTGATGCGCAGATCGTTCTCGGTGGCTATTTCCTGGGCGGTGGCCAGATCGAAGCGGGCCTGTGCTTCCCGGCTGTCGGTGATCGTGGTGGTGCCTACCTCGAAGTTGCGCTTGGCCGAGGCCAGTTGCTCGCTCACCGCCTCTTTTTGCGCCTTGATGAAGGTCACGTTGTCTTGCGCGGCCAGCACGTCAAAATAAGCCTGAGTCACTCGCAGGATCAGGTCCTGGTCGGCCGCAGCCAGTTGGGCATCAGCCAGGTCAATCTGCTTGAGGCCCTGGGCATAGGCGATCTGATTGGCCGGGCGGTACAGGGGTTGTGAGGCGCTGAGGGTTGCCGACTGGTTGTTGTAGTTGGACCCTGTGGGCTGCGCCACCGTGTTGTCCAACTTGGTGACCGCCGCACCCATAGATAAACCCACCGTGGGCAAAATAGCCGCTTTGGCTTGGGCAGCCCGCGCCAGAGAGGCCTCATATT
>JAUXQA010000128.1 GCA_030683195.1 Rhodoferax sp.
GTTGCTGGTCAGCAGCTTTTCGTAGCGCGCTTTTTCAACGTTCAGGATCTTGCCGCGCAGGGGCAGAATCGCCTGGAATTTACGGTCGCGGCCTTGTTTGGCAGAGCCTCCCGCAGAGTCACCCTCGACGATGTAGATCTCGCACATAGCGGGGTCTTTTTCCTGGCAATCAGCCAGTTTTCCGGGCAAGCCCATGCCATCGAGCACGCCCTTGCGGCGGGTCATGTCGCGCGCTTTGCGCGCCGCTTCACGGGCGCGGGCGGCTTCAATGATCTTGCCCACGATAATTTTGGCATCGGCCGGGCGCTCCTGCAGGTAGTCGTGCAGCAGGCGGCTCACAATATCTTCCACCGGGCCACGCACCTCGCTGCTCACGAGCTTGTCTTTGGTCTGGCTGCTGAATTTGGGCTCTGGCACTTTGACGCTCAAGACGCAGCACAGGCCTTCGCGCATGTCGTCGCCTGTGACCTCAACTTTGGCTTTTTTGGCGATTTCGCTGTCGTCGATGTATTTGTTGATGACCCGTGTCATGGCAGCACGCAGGCCGGTCAGGTGGGTGCCGCCATCGCGTTGTGGAATGTTGTTGGTGAAGCACAGCACTTGCTCGTTGTAGCCGCTGTTCCACTGCATGGCCACTTCGACACCGATGTTGGTGTTTTGGTCGCTCTGGCGGTCGCCCATGGCGTGGAAGATATTGGGGTTCAATACCGTCTTGCCTTTGTTGATGAAGTTGACAAAACCCTTGACGCCACCGGCTCCCGAGAAGTCATCTTCCTTGCCGCTGCGTTCGTCTTTCAGACGAATCCGCACCCCGTTGTTCAGAAAGCTGAGTTCACGCAGGCGCTTACTCAATATCTCGTAGTGGAAATCGGTGTTGGTCTGGAAAATTTCCAAATCAGGCAAAAAGTGCACTTCAGTGCCACGCTTCTCGGTCTCGCCAATCACCTTCATGGGGGAGACTTCAACGCCATTCACCACCTCGGTGATGCGGTTTTGCACGAAGCCTTTGCTGAACTCCATGACATGGATTTTTCCATCGCGCCGGATGGTGAGGCGCAGCATCTTGCTCAAGGCGTTAACGCAGCTCACGCCCACACCATGAAGACCGCCTGAGACTTTGTAACTATTCTGGTTGAATTTGCCGCCGGCGTGCAGTTCAGTCAGCGCGATCTCTGCCGCTGAGCGTTTGGGTTCATGTTTGTCGTCCATCTTGACGCCGGTCGGAATGCCGCGACCGTTGTCGACCACCGACACCGAGTTATCCGAATGGATGGTGACCAGGATGTCATCGCAGTGACCGGCCAAAGACTCATCAATCGAGTTGTCCACCACCTCGAATACCAAGTGGTGCAAACCTGTTCCGTCGGATGTGTCGCCGATGTACATGCCGGGGCGTTTGCGGACGGCTTCCAAGCCTTCCAGGATCTGGATGGAGCCTTCGCCATAGGCCTCGGATGCGCCGGCCTGATGTGCATCAATGGTGGGCTGAAAGTTGGAGCTGTCGCTCGTGCCTTCGCCCGTATGCACACCCTCATCGCCATTTTCGGTGGGTTGAACTGGCTTGTTTTCTTCTGTCATGGCTAACTTCTAATCAGTTGAGTGACCAAACCCGCCATAAGCTTCTTGCTTACCGCGGGCTCGGGCTTCGTATTGCTACAAATGTGGTGGCATCAAATTCGCATGGGCATCACTACGTATTTGAACGTGGCGTTGTCCGGGATGGTGAAAAGCGCAGAACTGTTGCCGTCAGACAGCTCAAGCTTCACCATGTCTTGGCTCATATTGTTCAAAGCGTCGATCAGGTAGGTGACATTGAAGCCGATTTCGATGCTGTCACCACCGTAGTCAATATCGAGCTCATCAACCGCCTCTTCCTGCTCTGCGTTGTTGGAAGCCACACGCAGGGTGCCCGGGTCGATGTTCAGTCGAACGCCTTTGAATTTGTCGCTGGTCAAAATAGCGGTTCGCTGCAGCGTTGCAAGCAGGGCAGTCCGGCCCAGAGTGATGCTGTTTTTGTGGTTCTTGGGGATGACGCGGTTGTAATCGGGGAACTTGCCTTCGACCAGTTTGGTGACAAACTCCATGCCGCCAAAGCTGAACTTTGCCTGGTTTCCGGCAAACTGCATCTCAATGGCACCCTCCGCGTCGGAGAGCAGGCGCTGCAGTTCGATGACCGTTTTGCGCGGCAAGATGACTTCTTGCTTGGGCACATCGACATCCAGTGTTGCAGACGCGAAAGCCAGGCGGTGGCCATCGGTGGCAACCAGGCTCAGCTGATTGCCTTCAGCCTCAAACAAAATACCATTCAGGTAGTACCGGATGTCATGGACCGCCATGGCAAATGACACTTGGTTCAGCAGGTCTTTGAGGGCCTTCTGAGGCACGCTAAACACGGGGCCAAAGTTGGCCGCCTCCTGCACCAGAGGAAAGTCTTCTGCCGCCATGGTTTGAAGCGTGAATTTGCTTTTTCCACCTTTGAGAATCAGTTTGGCTGCGCTCGATTCCAGCGATACCGTCTGATCGGCTGGCATGGTCCGCAAAATATCGATCAGCTTGCGTGCGCCGACTGTTGTTGTGAAGTCGCCCATGTCACCACCAAGTTCAGCAGTGGTGCGAATTTGGATTTCCAGGTCACTTGTGGTGACCTCCATCAGAGGTCCTGTTTTTCGCAGCAACACATTAGCCAGAATAGGCAAAGTATGGCGACGCTCAACGATACCTGCAACCGATTGCAGCATCGATAAAACTTTGTCTTGTGTGGCCTTCAGGACAATCATGTCAACCTCTTGTTAAATATGGTGTTTTGAGTCTTAAATCTGACACAGCGTCAGATTGACGTTGCAAGATTGCCGTTGTCTATGCTTCGTCCATGCCGTTAGCCTTTAAGGGTCTGTTCCAGCACGTGAAGCTGTTGGTTCAGTTCGGTCATTTGCAATCTCTCCCCCCCGATCTTACGCACAGCATGCAGCACAGTGGTGTGATCGCGACCGCCAAATAGTTCACCAATTTCGGGCAGACTTTTTTGCGTCAATTCTTTTGCGAGATACATGGCGATTTGACGCGGCCGGGCGATGCTGGCCGGCCGTTTCTTGGAATACATGTCGGCAATCTTGATCTTGTAATAGTCTGCCACCGTCTTTTGAATGTTTTCGACCGAGATTTGACGGTTTTGGATAGACAGCAGGTCACGAAGTGCCTCACGGGCGAGCAAGATAGAGATTTCTTTTTGGTTAAAGCGGGAGTAAGCAAGAATCTTGCGCAACGCACCTTCCAATTCACGCACATTGGATCGCACATTCTTCGCAACAAAAAACGCCACCTCTTCCGGCATGTCAATGCCCTCAACACGCGCCTTGTTGATCAGAATGGCGACGCGCATTTCCAGCTCCGGCGGTTCAATGGCAACAGTCAGTCCCGAATCAAAGCGCGATACCAGCCGTTCGTGAATGTCGGCCAAACCCTTTGGGTAAGTATCGCTGGTCATGACGATGTGCGATTTTTTGGCCAGCAAAGCTTCAAACGCATTGAAGAACTCTTCCTGAGTGCGCTCTTTGTTGGCAAAAAACTGAACATCATCGATGAGCAACAAGTCAAGCGAATGGTACCGTTCCTTGAATTCGTCAAAAGTCTTGCGTTGGTAGGCTTTAACCACATCCGATACGAACTGCTCCGCATGGATGTAGAGAACTTTTGCAGTGGGCCTGTCCGCAAGCAGTCGGTTGCCCACAGCGTGCATCAAATGGGTTTTGCCCAGGCCCACGCCACCGTAAATAAACAGGGGGTTGTACAAGTGTCCGGGCATGCCCGCCACATGCATGGCAGCTGCCCGTGCCATTCGGTTGGCCGTGCCTTCAATCAAAGAGTCAAATGTCAGTGCTGTGTTGAGGCGGTTTTTAAGGTTGCCAGCCGTCCGGTCTTCACCAATTTCAATGGTTTCTTCAATGGGAGCCGCTTCAACAGACCGTTGCAATGTATGAGTTCGTGCGGGCGTTTCCCTAGGAGTAAGCGCTAACTCAACCCGGATGGCCTGACCCGACAAATTCTCCAGCAGGTTCGAGATGCGGCTACTGTACTGCGCCCGGATCCAATCCATTTTGAATCGGTTGGCGACAAAAATAGTGACCTTGGTGAGGTCGTCAGTGATCTGAGCGGAAAGTGGCTTGATCCAAGTGTTGAACTGCTGTTCAGGGAGCTCCTGTGCCAGCTGATCGACGCAAATTTGCCACAGGCTTTGACCAGCACCATGGCCCGTGGAACCAGGTTGGCTGGCGGATTGTCCCGATGTCATTATTGGTATCAGCTTCTGTGGATAGTTATGAATTGACGGGTCTGCAATTGTAATTTATCAAGACTTTATCCACAAGCTGCCGCAATTTCATCCGCACCTCTGGCGTCGCTTGTAGTAGGAATCGCAAGATGTTGCCGGGATTGAGAAAGTTTGCGATAATCGGAGGTTCCTCCAATTGAGTTGGGGGAGTTAGAACCGCGGCCCCTGCTTCTTTGATAACTTTCAAAAGCTCGGGGCCGTCATTGAGCCCTTTAGGATTTCCAAAAAATGAAACGCACTTACCAGCCCTCCAAGATCAACCGCGCCCGCACCCACGGTTTTTTGGTTCGCATGAAAACCCGCGGTGGCCGCGCTGTGATCAACGCTCGTCGTGCCAAGGGTCGCAAGCGCTTGGCGGTCTAATTCTGGCCGGTAGCATGGCGCGCAGTTCCACTGTCGCGCTTGCGCTGTCTCAAATTGCAGCGACTAAAAACTCGTAGTCAGTTTCAGGCTGCGTTGGCAGGTGGTACGGTAGCGCGTACGAATCACTTTGCACTGCATTGCGTGCTGCTGCCGATAGCTCTGAACAGTCAAAAAGTGATCGAAGCGGAGCAACCAAGCCGGGTGGCAGTTTCGTTATTTTCTGCGTATGGTGTGTGGATGGGGGCTATGGTTCCCAAGCGCTGGGCCAAAAGGGCTGTGACGCGCAACGCTATCAAGCGTCAGATCTATAACGTTAGCCAAGAATTTGAGGCCGCGCTTCCTATGGCCGCGCATGTTGTCCGGTTGCGATCAGGATTTGATAAAACTCATTTCATCAGTGCGACATCTGACGCATTGAAGGCTGAAGTAAATCAAGAGTTGCGACAACTCTTTACCCGAGCCGTGGCTTCAGCAGAGCTTCGTATTGAGGCTAAGAAATGAAGACTTTGTTGATTGGACTTGTCAAAGGATATCGGCTGTTGCTGAGCCCGTGGCTTGGTTCCGGCTGTCGATTCGAACCGACGTGTTCCGCATATTCCTTGTCTGCGCTTCAAATGCACGGTGCTGCCGCCGGGAGCTACCTAACGATGAAGCGTCTTGTTCGTTGTCAGCCTTGGTGCAGTGGTGGGCATGACCCCGTCCCACAAGAAAAGCCTCGATTTTTTTCTCAGCTAATTTTTCCCCCCACTAAAAAGAAGTCTTCATGAACGATATTCGTCGCACCATTTTGTGGGTGATTTTTGGTTTTTCGATTGTTCTGTTGTGGGATCAATGGCAGGTCTACAACGGCCGAAAAGCCACCTTTTTTCCTGGCTCGGTTCAGACGACGCCAGTTACTGCTCCGCCTGCGGCATCATCATCAAGCGTGCCAACGGGTGTGCCTGCTTCTGGTAACTCGTCTGCAGGCGTCGCCCAGGTTCCGGGCTCTCCTCTACCTCTTTCTTCTAGCGCGCCTGTTGTGCAGCGCGAGA
This sequence comes from Rhodoferax sp., assembly GCA_030683195.1. Taxonomy (GTDB): domain Bacteria; phylum Pseudomonadota; class Gammaproteobacteria; order Burkholderiales; family Burkholderiaceae_C; genus Rhodoferax. The sequence goes on from JAUXQA010000128.1 coordinate 5,722, forward strand.
AGGTCACGATTCAGACCGATGTACTCAAGCTGACATTGGACTCCGAGGGCGGGTCTGTGGTGAAAGCCGAGTTCACCAAGCATCTGGATATGTTTGACAAAGCCAAGAACTTCGTGCTTCTTGACGACAACAAGGATCGCGTCTATCTGGCGCAAACTGGTTTGATCGCAGGAGAAGCCGGCGGCATCTTTCCGACACACAAAACGGTGATGACGATCTTGCCAGGCGAGCGCTCGCTCAAAGACGGTGAAAACGAACTTGTTATTCGCTTCGAGTCACCCGAAGTTGGCGGCTTGAAGCTGCTGAAGACGTTTACTTTGAAGCGCGGCTCCTATGCCATCGCTGTCAAGCATGAGGTGATGAATGTGGGCGCGTCGGCTACATCTGCTCAACTGTATCTGCAGTTGGTGCGTGACGGTAACAAGCCACCAGGCGAGTCTTCGTTCTACTTTACCTTTACGGGCCCTGCGATTTATACCGAGGCCAAAAAATATCAAAAAGTTGAATTCAGCGATATTGAAAAAGGCAAAGTGGATATTGAAAAGGCGGCGACCAACGGCTATGTCGCCATGGTGCAGCACTATTTTGCGAGCGCCTGGATTTTGGGAGATGGCATTAATCGCGACCTCTTTATGCGCAAGGTTGACACTAATCTGTATGCGACGGGCATGATTACCCCCTTGGGGTCAATCGCACCAGGAAGCTCCAAAACGGTTGATGCAAAGTTTTTTACAGGCCCACAAGAAGAGAAGGTTCTTGAGGCTTTGGCCCCGGGCCTGGAGTTGGTTAAAGATTACGGATGGTTGACCATTTTGGCCAAGCCGTTGTACTGGCTTCTCGACAAGCTGCATAGCTTCATCAACAACTGGGGCTGGTCGATTGTGGCTCTGGTGGTTCTGTTGAAGGCGGCCTTTTATTGGCTCAATGCCAAGGCCTACGCCAGCATGGCGAAGATGAAGGCAGTTAATCCAAAGATCACTGAAATGCGCGAGCGTTTGAAAGACAACCCGCAGCAAATGCAGCAGGAGATGATGCGCATTTATCGTGAGGAAAAAGTCAACCCAATGGGTGGCTGCTTCCCCATCATGATTCAGATCCCTGTATTCATTGCCCTCTATTGGGTCTTGCTGTCCAGCGTTGAAATGCGAAATGCACCTTGGGTTTTGTGGATTCATGATTTGTCCTCGCCTGATCCTTTTTACATCTTGCCGCTCATCATGACTTTGACCACTGTGTTGCAGACTGCTCTGAACCCGGTGCCGCCTGATCCGATGCAAGCCAAATTGATGTGGTTCATGCCGTTGGCCTTCAGTGTGATGTTCTTCTTCTTCCCTGCCGGTTTGGTGTTGTACTGGATCACAAACAACATTCTTTCAATTGCGCAGCAGTGGGTTATCAACACTCGGATGGGTGTGCCACCACAGTTCAATTTGCCTAAGTTCAAATAGAGAAAATGTTGCGATCCAGCTCACCTTGTGAGCGGGATCGCTGACATTCTTAGTGATGTTGCCACGCCACCAGGATCCTATTGTTGCTGTTGCTACGGCGCCAGGTCGAGGTGCCGTAGGCATTGTCAGGGTTAGCGGAAAGAATCTAGATGCCTTGGTCCTGGCACTTTGCGGACGCAAACTCAAGCCGCGAGAAGCCACCTACACGCCATTTCTCGATCAAGCGGGGGTAGCCATTGATATGGGTTTGGCGATTTACTTCGCGGCCCCTCATTCTTTTACTGGCGAAGATATTCTGGAATTGCAGGCACACGGGGGACCGGTGGTCTTGCAGCTTCTACTTGCTCGGTGCCTGGAGGCTGGTGCAGAAATCGACCCATCCTGCCAACTTCCCTGTCTGACTGGGCTCAGGGTGGCATTGCCTGGTGAGTTTTCGGAGCGTGCATTCCTCAATGACAAAATGGATCTGGCGCAGGCTGAGGCGGTGGCCGACGAGATTGCGCGGCTGTTGATTGCCGGCGTGACCGTGCGCG
>JAUXQA010000132.1 GCA_030683195.1 Rhodoferax sp.
ATCAGCCAGGCGGGAGAGTGTTCCATGGGGGCTTGTTTTCGTTGTTCAGAGCAGGAACATAACGCAAAGCAGCGCTGCGGGCCTAACCCGCTGGTGGAATTTTCCAAAGCGACATCCTGCGCCCGGGCGCCTGCTGGGCCCGGGCGATGGCCCAAATCGTCAAAAAACGGGTCACCATCCCGAAATACGCACTAGAATTTTCAATAGCGCTGATATTTGACAGCACATCTGGACACCACACCATGCTATTCGATTCACTGAGTCTTACACGACGCCCTGCGCTGCTGGCCTTGGCCGTGCTGGTCATCTCGGGCTGTGCAGGCCCTCAAGTGGTGCCAGAAAGGCAAGCTCTCCCCAGAAAAGAAACCATTCACGCGCTCACTCAAGGCATGGAATTGCTCACAATCAATGCCGGCCAGCCTACCCGGGTGCTGCAACGCAAACCGGTGACTGGTTTGAGCGCTGGCGACCGGCTGATTGGCATTGACTACCGGGTCGCCCGGGGTGTGCTGTATGCGGTGTCGCTCGCTGGACGCGTCTACACGCTCGATGTCGGTACCGGTGCGTTGAAAGCAGTCGGTGAGGGCGCCTTGTCCCCGGTACTGAGCGGCGTGGATTTTGGAGTCGACTTCAACCCCGCTGCCGATCGCATTCGGGTGGTGAGTAACACTGGCCAAAACCTGCGCCTGCACCCTGATACCGGCGTGGTTGCGGCCGTGGATCCTGCAGCAACCTACACCGTCGGAGGCACCCAGGCTGGGCGCCTTCCTGACCTGGTTGCAGCCGCCTACACCTACAACAAGAACGACGACAAACTCACCACCAACTACGCCATTGATCGCCGCGCGGGCACGCTGGTCCTACAGGGTTCGCTGGAAGGCGCGCAGCCCGTCATCTCCCCCACGACGGGACAACTTAAAACCATCGGTCCACTGGGTGTGGGCCCCTTCTCGGATGCGTCGCTGGACATTGCGGATGTGTCCGGGGTGGCCTTTGCCGCCATTCGGGTCGATGCCAGCCGCTCCACCCGCCTGTACCAAGTCAATTTAACCAACGGCCACGCTGATTTCATCGGCACGGTCGCCAACGGCGCTGCGCTGGTCGGTATGGCGGTGGCACCATGACGCGCCGCTGGCACACACAGGCCGCCTGCGGCCTTTTGGGCTGGGCCGCATGCACCCTTGCTTGGGCCGGCACCCTCCAGGTGACGGTGACCGACGACAAAGGCAAGGCTTTGGCGGATGCAGTGGTATTCCTGGACTCCCCTGCCGCAAAAGCGGCCTTCAAACCTCTGGTTGGCGTAGAAGTTGAGCAAGTCGACAAGCAATTTGCCCCCCGGGTGGCCGTGGTGACCGCAGGTTCCCAGGTCAGCTTTCCGAATCGGGACAAAGTTCGCCATCATGTGTACTCGTTTTCCCCGGCCAAAACCTTCGACCTGAAGCTCTACACCGGCACTCCAGCCAACCCGGTGCTGTTTGACAAACCGGGCGTGGTGGTTTTGGGCTGCAACATCCATGACTTGATGGCCTCCTGGATTCTGGTGCTGGAGACACCTTATTTCGGCAAAACAGCGGCCAGTGGCCAAGTGGCATTGCCCGATGTTGCACCCGGCACCTACCAGATGAAAGTCTGGCACCCGGGTTTGCCTGTGGGTAACCCGGCGCAGGAGCGTGCCATTACCGTAGGGGCGGCCAATGCGACTGCGACCTTCTCGCTCAAAGGCGTTGCACAGTGAAATTTTCCGGCTCGCAACTGCTGGGCTATCGCCATTGGGGCTTGGTCAAGCGCATTGTGGTGATCTCGGTGGGGATGCTGTTGTGCATTCAGCTGGCCATGTTGATGGTTGTGCGCAGCAGTATTGAGGAAAGTGTCGCCAACAATTTGCGCAAAGAGCTGGAATCCAGCGCCAACGTCTGGAACCGCCTGGTTGAGCAAAACGCACAGCGCCTGCAGCTGGGGGCTTCCCTTCTTGCGGCAGATTTTGGTTTTCGCTCAGCGGTCTTGTCGGGGGACGCACAAACCATTGAGTCGGCGCTGGAGAACAACGGCGCCCGCATTGGCGCCACAGTGGCGGGGTTTCTGGACAACCAGTTCGCCCTGATGGCCTTGGCCAACCCGCAGGAAGACGCTTCGCTCAAAAAGACCCTGGAAACTCTGGCTCAATCCATGGCGGCCGACCAGCAGCCCGGCCAGATGGCCTTGACCAATGGGCGGCTGCACCAGTATGTGCTGGTCCCTGTGCGTGCACCGCTGGCTGTGGGCTGGGTGATCATGGGTTTTCCGGTGGACGAGACGTTGGCAAAGGACATGGTCTCGCTCACATCAACCCATGTGCTGATGGTGCAACAAGACGGCAGCCAACGCGTGATGCGCACCATCCACAGCTCGTTGGCCATGCAGTGGAATTTTGACCTGACGACCCTGACCAACGCCGACAAGGAACTGACCATCAACGGCGAAGCCTATGCCTTGCTCAAGATTCCCCAGGCGAGCATCGCCCGGGATGTGAAGGTGATCTTGCTGCGCGCCTCCGGCCCGGCCAGGCAGGTTTTTCAGTACATGAATATTGCCTTGCTGGTCATTACTGCCGTGGGGCTGGGTCTGTTTGCAGTGGGTAGCGTGGGGCTGACTCAGCGCTTGTCACGCCCCCTGACCTCGCTGGTCGCCGACACCGAACGCTTGGGGCGGGGCGACTACTCCCAGCCGATAGCCGACCTGGGTCAGCACGACGAAGTCGGCAACCTGGCCCGGTCCTTTGACCGCATGCGCCAGAACATCCAGGCCAGTCAGGTCGAAATCCGCCAATTGGCCTATTGGGACCGGCTCACCGGCCTGCCCAACCGGGCCCAGTTCCGGGAGTTGCTGCTGGAACTCCTGAAAGCCCCGGAACACCAGTCCTGCGTGACAGTGCTGGTGCTGGACCTGGACCGCTTCAAGCACATCAACGACGTGTTGGGATACGCCTTTGGCGACAAGGTACTGCAGGCGGTAGCCTCCCGACTCAAAGACCTTGCAGAACAGGTAAACGGGCAGGTCGCCCGCATGGGGGGCGGCCAGTTTGGCCTGATGCTTCGCGACCTGGACCTGGATCACGCCCTTGAGGTCGCCCACAAGGTCACCGCCGCGCTGGACGCCCCGTTCACGTTTGATGGCCAGATGGTGGACCTGCGCGCGGGGATGGGCATCGCCCGCTGGCCCGAGCATGCGGGCGATGTAGATGTGCTGCTGGGGTATGCCGAGGTGGCCATGTACACCGCCAAACGCAAGAGCGCGGGCGTTCAGGTCTATGACGCAGCGCTGGACTCGGGCAGTGCGCTCACCCTGTCCATGCTGAGCGAGTTGCGCCAGGCCATCAGTCAAAACGAGTTGCGCCTGTTTCTGCAACCCAAGATCGATCTGGCCAACCACCAGGTCATTGCCGCCGAGGCCCTGGTGCGCTGGCAGCACCCCACACGGGGCATGGTGCCGCCGATGGAGTTCATTCCCTTTGCAGAGCAAACCGGATACATCCGCCATCTCACCTTGTGGATGCTGGAGGAGGCTGCACGCCAGTGGCAAGGCCTTCAACTACCGGGCAGGCTGCTGCGCATCGCCATCAACCTCTCCACCCGGGACCTGATGGATCCGGACTTTGCGGCCAAGGTTGACGCCCTCCTGGCGCGCCACAACGCCCCGCGCGAAGGGTTTTGCCTTGAAATCACCGAAAGCGCCATCATGGATGACCCGCAGCGCGCCGAAATCACCCTAAACCAACTCTCCGACAGCGGCTACAAGCTGTCGATTGATGACTTTGGCACCGGCTATTCCTCCCTGGCATACCTCAAACGCCTCCCGGTCAATGAACTCAAAATCGACAAATCGTTTGTCATGGGCATGGAGAACGATGAAAGCGACGCCCAGATCGTGCGCTCCACGATCGACTTGGCCCACAACCTGGGCCTGAGTGTGGTGGCTGAGGGTGTGGAGAACGCGGTTGTCTACAAACTGCTGGCCGAACTCAATTGCGACGAAGGCCAGGGCTACTACATGAGCAAGCCGCTACCCTGCACTGAATTCAACGCCTGGCGTGACCGGTGGATAGCGCAAAAAATATGAACACCCCCACCCACGAACTCAGCATGACGGTCTTGATGACCCCGGACATGGCCAATTTCGCCGGCAATGTGCACGGCGGGACCATTCTCAAATTTCTGGATCAGGTGGCCTACGCCTGCGCCAGCCGGTACGCAGCACGCTACGTGGTCACCGTGAGCGTGGACCAGGTGATGTTTCGCCAGCCCATTCACGTGGGCGAATTAGTGACCTTTTTGGCGAGCGTCAACCATACCGGCACCTCGTCGATGGAGGTGGGCATCAAGGTGGTGGCGGAGAACATCCGCAGTCAACAAACGCGCCATGTGAACAGCTGCTTTTTCACCATGGTGGCCGTCGACGACGACCGCAACCCCACCCCGGTGCCGCCTCTGCAGCCCCTGACCGACAACGCCAAACGCCGCTTTGAGCAGGCCGTGCTGCGCAAGAAGCTGCGCCAGGAACTCAACAGCCGGCTGGACGCCATCAAAAGCGCCGGGGCCTAGCGCGGTGACCCCAAAAGCCGGTGGCTTGATCTACCAGCAAAGAAACGCGATGCATCCAGCCCGCCTCCTGGTGGCAGCCATGGCAATAGCCCTGTTCCATACGGCCACCCATGCCCAGCAACTTGACGACGTTGTGGTGTCGGCCTCACGCGCAGCGCAACGCAGCTTTGATGCGCCCGCAGCCATACAGTCCCTGGACCGGGACACCATCGGGAGCGCCGGCCCGCAGGTCAACCTGTCCGAGTCACTCAACCGGGTGCCTGGCTTGACCATCCTGAACCGGCAGAACTACGCGCAAGACCTGCAGGTATCGATTCGCGGTTTTGGTGCACGCTCGGCTTTTGGCATTCGCGGCATTCGCCTACTGGTGGACGGCATTCCGGCTACCACGCCAGACGGCCAGGGCCAGGGCTCGTCCATCAGCCTGACCTCAACCGACCGCATTGAGGTGCTGCGAGGGCCGCTGGCACAGTTGTATGGCAACTCCTCAGGCGGCGTGATTCAGGCCTTCACCCGTGACGCTCCCGCGCAGCCTGAGGTGAGTGCGCAGGTCTACACCGGTTCATTCGGCCTGCGCCGCAGCAGCTGGCAATACGCCGGGCGCCCGGGGGACTACGGGTTGGTCGCCGACTACAGCACCTTTGAGACCCATGGTTTCCGTGACAACAGCCAGACCCAGCGCCAACAATTCAACGGCAAACTGAGCTTTGGCCCGAGCGAAGCCACCCGGGTCAACCTTGTGTTCAACCACTTTGACATGCCGCTGGCCGAAGACCCGGCGGGCCTGACCGCTGCGCAGCTTGCCAGCAACCCGGCGCAGGCGGGTACCAGCACCGTGGCGCGGCGCGTGAGAAAAATCACCCGCCAAAACCAGCTGGGCGCCGCCCTGACCCACACCCTGGACGCCAACCGCAGCCTCACCGCGCGCGCCTACGTGGGTGAGCGTGACAACCTGCAGTTTCAGGCCAACAGCGCCTGGGTGGGGCTGGAGCGCGATTACCATGGCGCCGGATTGCAATACAACCAGAAAACCACCGTAGCCACCCTGCCCGTGACTTGGGTGGCCGGTTACGAATTCGACCACTCCCGCGAGCGGCGCCAAGGGGGCGAGGCCACAGCCGGTGAAAAAACACCCGGCTCCCTCAACCGCAATGAAATCAACGTCGCCCAAAACAGCGACCTGTTTGCCAACGCCACCGCCTGGGTCTCGGAATCCGTCTCGGTGGTGGCAGGCTTGCGCTACAGCACCGTGCGCTTCACCAGCACCGACAACGACCTCTCTGATGGCAGCGACGGTTCGGGCCGTGCGGTGTTTCGCGCGGCCAGCCCGGTACTGGGGCTGACCTACCACGTCGGCAACACCTTCAACCTGTACGCCAATTACGGCAAGGGCTTTGAGAGCCCCACGCTGGCCGAAGTCGCCTACCGCGACAGTGGTGGGGCCCTGCCGCTGGCCAAATTCAACCCCGACCTGACCGCTGCCCGCAGCCAGCACTACGAACTGGGTGCCAAGTGGGCCCCCCACCTGCGCACGCGGCTGGACTTCACACTGTTCCGGATTGACGCTACCGATGAAATCGTGGTGTCCACCAGCAACAGTGGCCGCACCGCGTTTAAGAACGCACCAGGCACCACCCGCACCGGCTGGGAGCTTTCAGGTAGCACCTGGCTGAGCCCCCACTGGCGCACTACCTTGGCAGCATCGCAGGTTGACGCGCGGTATTCAGAGACCTTCAGCAGTGGCAGCGCCCGCATTGCCTCGGGCAACTCACTCCCCGGCATTCCCCGCCATTTTTTATTCTCTGAGTTGCTGTGGTCTGGCCAGCCCGTTGGCGCCAGCCAGCGCCTGGCCCGGCTGGGCACGCAAGCAGGGCTGGAGCTCACCCAGGCCGGGCGCCTGCTGGCCAACGACACCAACACCGCCTCAACTGAGGGTTACACCACGCTGGCCCTGAAAGCCAGCCAGGGCTGGGCCATTGGCCCGGGCAGCCTGACGGCGTATGCGC
>JAUXQA010000287.1 GCA_030683195.1 Rhodoferax sp.
TCGTGTACTGCACGCTGAAGGGTTTCCTGAACGGCCCTTACGAAGACCGCCCGGCGCTCGACGAAGTGGTGCAGATGATGGGCGGCCTGGCCTACATGACCGGGCGGCCCGGCGACCCCTTGCGCGCGGGCACCAGCGTCAACGACATCATGGGCGGCATGTTTGGCGCCATTGGCGCGCTGGGTGCCCTGATTCAGCGCGGCATCACGGGTAAAGGTCAAGAAGTGCAAAGCGCCCTGTTCGAGAACAACGTCTTTCTGGTGGGGCAGCACATGCTGCAGTACGCCATCACCGGCCAGCCCGCAGCGCCCATGCCGGACCGTATTTCGGCCTGGGGCATTTACGACGTGTTCACGGTCAAAGACGGGGAGCAAATCTTTCTGGCCGCCGTGAGCGATGCGCAGTGGGCCACATTTTGCGAGGCTCTCGGGTTCGCCGACCTCTTTGCCCTGCCGCAGTACGCTACCAACAACCAGCGCGTGCAGGCGCGCCCGGTGCTGCTGGTGGAGCTGCGCCAGCGCCTCGCCACGCGCTCTGCTGCCGAGCTGGCGGCGCTGTTCGAGCGGGTGGCCCTGCCGTTTGCCCCGATTCGCAGGCCCGAAGAATTGTTTGATGACGAGCACTTGCTGGCCACCGGTGGCCTGGCCGACATCACCCTGCCGGACGGCGCACGAGCGGGTCAGACGGCACAGACCACGCTGTTCCCTTTCACCATGGATGGGCAGCGCCTGGGCGTGCGCTTGCAGCCCCCCAGGCTGGGCCAGCATACGGCGGATTTACTCGGCGGCCTGGGCTACGATGCAGACCAAATAGAGTCATTGCGCAGCCAGTCCGCCGTTGGGTGACAGGGGCCTGCCCCCACTTATGCAATGATGCAGGGCACGTTGCCGAAAGTGGCGTTTTACAAGAGATGAGTCAACCATGTCACTGTTTGTTAAGCCCCAGGTCACCGACTTGCATTGCCCGCCACGCCGCCAGTTGTTGGGGCTGATGGCGGGGGGTGTTGTTGCCCCGGTTGCGGCCTGGGCACAGGGGTCCAAAGTCTTTCGTATTGGCGTGACCAAAATCGTCTCGCATGCCGCGCTGGATGCGGACGAAAAAGGTTTTGAGGCGGGCCTGGCCAGTGCCGGCTTCAAGGAAGGCGTGAATGTGACCTACCTTCGCCGCAATGCCCAGGGCGACATGACGTTTGCAGACGTGATTGCCCGCGAGTTTGTGGCTGAGAAAGTCGACCTGATTCACGCCATTGCCACCCCC
>JAUXQA010000303.1 GCA_030683195.1 Rhodoferax sp.
TCGACCCTTCAACAAGGGTCGCAGCTGCAGATCCACGTCACACCCGCTCGCCATTTCTCCGGGCGCGCCTTCAACAGCAATAAGTCCTTGTGGGTGGGTTTTGCGTTGGTGTCCCCGCAGCGCCGGATATTCTTCAGCGGCGACTCTGGCTACGCGCCGCACTTCGCCAAGCTTGGCAGGCACTTGGGGCCATTCGACTGGGTGGCACTGGATGCCGGGCAATACGACCCGCGCTGGGCCAATGTGCATATGAACCCGGAGGAGGCAGCTCAAGCAGCTGAGGATTTGAGGGCCAACGCACTGACGCCTGCGCACGTCGGGCGATTCTCCATTTCCCCCCATGATTGGGATGACCCTTTCAAGCGCATCACGGCCGCCAGCCAGGGGCGCAGCTATGCTTTGTGGACACCGGAAATCGGTCGTCCTATTTATCTAGATGGCCGCGCACAAACTTTTACGCCTTGGTGGGAGGTGGTTGCCGTTGCCCGGTAACGCCGCGCAGAAGCTGTTCAGAACGACATCCGTTTTCACAAACTGAGTGACTGACATTGAGAGTTCTTTCCAACCAATGACTTTTATCGGGTAACTGTTACAAATATCTAGGTCGAACGCGGGTGCTGCGGTTATTTAAATTGATGCCATATTGCCCAGCTGCCGGGAAATATCTCAACGACCGGTGTAGGTGAGGCACTTCTGCAGTCTGGTTGTCTGCACCGGCTTCAGACCCGAAGCGGATGCTCCCCACAGTCGGCTTTCCGGCGCTCCAGTTCCACACCGCAAAGAACCAGTTCGTGACGACCCGCAAGGCGCCCTTACCTGACAGCCAGAGGTGGGTATAGCCAATACCTGCAGAGTATTTGGGTCCATAGCGTTGAGCGTCATATGGTTCCCGAATTGACATGGACGTAAAGCTTCCAAAGCCACCTTGCGACCAACCAGCTCATTCCTACAAAAAGTCACGTGACCAGCTTTCGCACGAGTCTTTTTGAGGGACCCTGTACGCCCGTGGCGTGAGCGTGCGCGAAATCCATAGCGGTCTGGATTTCTCAATGGCTCTTACGCCTGCAACCCATCCTGTCGACGGAACTTACCTCGTGCGTCACCCGAATCGATGGGGCCACATTCTTCAGCCATGTGACACCCGGAAGTTGGCAATTTCGTCCTGCAGAATGTCTGCCTGGCAGGTGAGCGCAGAAGCTGCTGCAGCGGTTTCCTCCACCAGTGCCGAGTTCTGCTGAGTTCCCTTGTCGAGCTCTTGAATCGCGCGGCCCACTTCTTCAACCCCCACGGCTTGCTCGCGGCAAGCGATAGATATCTCGGTCAAAAACTGGTTGATCTGGCTGGCGTTAGTCACCACTTCTTTCATTGTCAAACCCGCCTCTTCCACGACACGGGTGCCGCTTTTCACCTTGTCGACACTGGCCGCAATCAAGATCTTTATTTCACGTGCAGCATCCGCACTACGCCCCGCAAGGCTGCGCACTTCGCTTGCCACCACGGCAAATCCCCGGCCCGATTCACCGGCGCGTGCAGCCTCGACTGCGGCGTTGAGTGCCAGGATGTTCGTTTGAAAAGCGATGCCGTCAATCACGCCAATGATGTCGTTGATCTTCGACGAAGAGCTGTGAATCTCACGCATGGTGAGTACCACTTCGTCAAACACTTTGCCACCCTTTTGGGCGACATGCGCGTTTTCGGTGGCAAATTCAGAAGCCATGTGGGCGCGTTCAGCCGTCGCCCCCACGGTGGAGCCAATTTCCTCCATGGCGGCGGCTTGCTCCTCCAGGGAGGCCGCCGCTGCTTCAGTACGCGCTGACAACTCCAGGCTCCCTGCCGAAATCTCGCTACTGGCGGCGTGCAATGCGCGTGCTGAGTGACGCACCTTGCGAATCAAGGCGTGCAAAGCGTCATATGCCTGCCGAAGGTCCAGCAATGCCTTGGCGGGTTCATCACTCCCCAATGGTTGATTCGGAAAGTGCCGCAGGTCACCGTCTGACACTTCAGCCAAATGCCGGCTGATGAGCACAATGCTCCCGTTGGAAACCAAATAAAAGCTGTAGAAGAAGTACGCAGCAAGTAGGATACCTATTACCAGTACCAAGGTGCCGACCAATGCTTTGGTACGCATGGCCTTCACACGCTGGGTGATCACATCTTCGAGAGCAGTCAATGCACGGTAAGAAAGTGCAAACTGTTGACTCACTGCCTTGTTGCCTGCAGCGACAAATTGCGCAGCGTCCGTACTCTTGCCACTAAAAACAGTGCTTCGCGCCAGCGCAAAAAAAGCCGCTGAGTCCTCCAAGGCCTCCTTGGAATCTGTGCTCTTGCGCAGTGCCGGGTTGAATGCATAGGCCTTGGCCATGCTGTCTGTCAAGTTGCGCAGCTGGAATTCGGCCACGGGTATGGCATCACTCAAAACCTGTTGCTGCGCAGGCGTGGTGCTGCCGGCAAGGATGACGGCCCGCCCCATGCCACGCACAATACCACTGCCTTCAACAATATCCGGTATGCGAAACAACGCCGCATCCATCAGGTAAAAGCTGTCAATAGCAGGATCTAGGGTCAGGTTGGAGTTATCTGTCGCATTTTGCAGCAGCGCGATTAACGCCACGACATGTTTGGTGTGCTCGGTGAACACCGCGGCCAGATCGGTTGCCTTTTCGGCATCGGCCAGTGCCGCTTTGACATTCGCATAAGCCTTTGCGGTATTCAGATCGGGCCCCAGGCGCTTTTCCACCTCGGCTAATTTGCTCTGGGCGGCCTGCAGACTTGCCAGCACCTCGGGCATGGTGGCCGGAGGTGAGCCGCTCACCGCAGCAGCGGCAGCATCACGGCGCAATTGCTGTGCCGCCGCAATAACCGGAAATACTTGGCGCGTGTATTGCACCCCCAACAACTCTTTTTCGGAGAACACAATGTCTTCCGACTGGGCCGAGTAAAACTCCCAGCTTACCCACGTCAGTGGAATCAAAAACATCAGGCTGATCAACAGCGCCTTGCCGGCAAAGGACAGGCTGCCCAAAGCCCGCACGCCGGGGCGCCACATCGGGTGACGGTAGTACGCGCTGGTGTCAACTTTCCCTTGTGGTGCAGTCAAAAACTGTTGAAGTGCTTGGCTGACGGGCGGTGCTTTGGACATAGGTAAGTTCTCCTGCTTAAGTCAAAATTTCATGTGATCTGCTGTCATTCGCCGAATCAAACCCGGCCGAAGATGCCGTGCGGTTGCGCCCGCACTTCTTAGCTTCGTACAGGTGGTGGTCTGCATTGCGCAAGAGTTCTGTTGCAGTCACATGGGTTGGTGAATTCATTGCACTCACCCCCAGACTCAAAGTGACCCATTGGCTCACTGCAGACGCTCTATGGGGAATCTGAGCTTTCAGAACGGCCATACGTATGGTTTCCGCAACCGTCAGTGCACTGTGAAGGCTGGTATTTGGTAGCAGGCAGGCAAACTCTTCTCCACCATAGCGGGCCAACGTGTCCGCCGGTCGATTGACGCAGGCCTGAAAAATTGCGGACAAGCTCTTCAAGCACTGGTCCCCGGCCTGGTGCCCGTAGGTATCGTTGAACATCTTGAAATAGTCGATGTCCATCATGATGAGGCTCAATGTTTGACCATGCTGACTGGCTCGCGTAACTTCATTTGCCAGTTGCTCATCAAAGTACCGGCGGTTGTGCGCGCCAGTCAAACCATCCACAAACGCCATCTTGCGCAAAAGATCAGACTGACGCTTCAGCGTGACATGGGTTTTTACCCTCGCGCGCACAACTCTGACGTTGATGGGTTTCGAAATGAAATCTACCGCGCCAAGATCCAGGGCATAGGTCTCTGTGGCTTCATCGTTGTGGGCCGTGACAAAGATGACTGGGATATCAGCTGTGAGCGGATTCGCCTTGAGCCGCTTGCAGACTTCATAACCGTCCATATCCGGCATGATCACATCAAGCAGGACCAGATCGGGCAACCGCAATAGGCATATCTCAAGCGCTTTCTTCCCCGAAGTGGCCATGAAAACGTGAAAGTCTTCCGCCAAGGCCTGGTGCAGCAACTGAATGTTGGCGAATTGGTCATCCACAATCAGCAGCTTTGGCTTGTCCTTGGCATGGGTGCCTTGGGGGGAAAAATCATGCATGGCTGCGTGCTTCTTGCTCACTCGCAAGCGAAGCCAGTAAATGGTGGGAGTGTTCCAGCGCAGCTTCAAGATTGAGGTTCTGGAGCGCATCTTCCAACCCGTCAAGTTGACAGCTCAGCGCTTGGCCAAATTCAAGTCGCAGTGCAGCAAATCGCTCCAGCGCGGTGAGGTCACCCTGCTCAAGCAGCACATTCAAGTCGCAAAGATGCGTCTGTAATGCAAGGCGTTGTGCGCTATCGAGCAGTTCGCACAGCGCATTCACGTCGTCCAGTGCATGGCTGCCCACTGCAGCCCCGGCGGGTGGCGGCGGGAGTTGTTGGACGATATTGGTCAGCGCCTGCTCTGCGTTGGCCGAGGCGCGCGAAAGGGCCGGCAACAAACCACAGACTGCCGCCTCCGCCTCCGCCTGACCTGCCTTGCAAAGCTTCTCTAGCTGCGACGCCTGGTGCGCAAGCTCCATGGCACCCAGGAGTGCAGCGTTGCCCTTGATGGTGTGCATCAGCATGTTGGCTGCTGGCCAGTTGTGTGGGACTAACTGCCCGAGGTCATACGCCAGCGTGGGAAGAACTTTCAAAAACTCTTGGGCCAAACGCACATACAGCGCTTTGAGCCCCGACATGCGGGCCAACGCCCCGTTGAGATCGATACCACCACTTTCGCCCCACCCTGTTGCCCTGGCACCCAAATCCGCATCAGCAGGCGGCGTGGACTGGGCTTTGGCCATGAAACCTGATACCTTGAGAAGGGTTTCAACCAGATGAGTCAGGTCAAACGGTTTGCCCACATGATCATTCATGCCCTGTTGCAGGCACTCATCCCGGTCCGATGCCATGGCGTTGGCGGTCATGGCAACGATGGGTAACTTAACAAGGCCAAGCTCCTCCCGGATGAGTCTGGTTGCGGCATATCCGTCCAACACGGGCATTTGAATGTCCATCAACACGGCATCAAAAGGTGGTTTTGACAGACGAACCGCATCCACGCCCAATTGCCCATTGGCCGCAAGTAGCACCACAGCGCCCTCTGACGCCAGCAGCTCTTCGGCAACCTGTTGATTGATCAGGTTATCTTCAACCACCAAAATTCGCATGCCGGCCAGGCGGCGCTGACTGGCGCGTGCCCTGGTGCCGCTGCGCATTCCAAACCGACTCGTCTCAGGTTGCTCGGTAGCCTCAAGCAACATCGTGGATGTGAAGGGCTTGACCAGGAATCCATTGATAAGCTGCTGATCTGCCGTGGTGCGTTGCTCCAGGGTCTCTCGCCCGTTGGAAGTCACCATCACGATGGTGAGCGGCTTGTCGCTACGCTGGGCGTGGAGCTGCCGCATTTGTTTGGCGGTCTCCCAGCCATCCAATCCTGGCATTTTCCAGTCGAGGTAAACCACGTCAAAAGGAAACTCTGCGCCTTGTGGCAAACCAGTAACGAGTCGCAGCGCAGCTTCTGAACTGTACGCAAATTCCGTGTGCCAAGACCAGGATTGCGCCATGGCCACCGTCAATGCGCACGCCAACGCGTTGTCGTCCACGACCAGCACGCGCTTCGGCGTTGCAGTTGGAGGCATAGCGTTCGGAAATTCCGGCGTAGCCTCAACGGGCAGCGCAAGATCCACCGCAAAGGTAAAGGTACTGCCATAGCCCAGCGCACTGTGCAACTGCAGATCACCCCCCATAGCCTCGACCAATCGTTTGCTGATAGCCAAGCCCAGTCCCGTGCCCCCAAATTTTCGGGTGGTTGACGACTCAGCCTGCGAGAAGCCGGTGAATATCTTTGCTTGGTTTTCGGGTGCAATGCCAATGCCAGAGTCCTTCACGGAGAACTCCAAGCGGGTTGTTGACGCTGTCTGCCCAAGGCTTCGTATTGAAATCACCACCTGGCCGACCGAGGTGAACTTGATCGCATTACCCCCCAGATTGATCAGGATTTGCTGCAGCCGCATGGAGTCAGCCAACACCATTTTCGGGACCTGGCCATCAATGTCGTACAGCACTTCAATGTCTCTTGCTGCTGCGCCGGTCGCAAGTATCACCGCCAGGTCACGCAGCAGTTGGTCCACACTCATGGGCTGGATCTCCAACGTCATTTTTCCCGCTTCGACCTTTGAAAAGTCCAATATGTCGTTGATTAAGCCGAGCAGCGACTGCGCGGCATTTTGCGACTTGGCCGCATAGTCCAGCTGCTGGGGCGTAAGCTGCGTGAGGTGCAGCAGATTCAGCATGCCGATGATGGCGTTCATCGGGGTCCGAATTTCGTGGCTCATATTGGCCAAGAACTGACTTTTGGATTGCGACGCCATCTCTGCCGCTTCCGTGGCGCGCACCAACTCAGAAATATCCACCTGATAGCCCACCGTCTGCCCATCGGGCAGTTGGCGCTCAAAGATGCGCAAGGTTCGGCCATCGTCCAGCTTCTGTATCAACTGGGATATCGGTTGCCGATGTAGGGCCATGCGCTCCGCTACCCACGCATGGACTCGGCCCAGGGCTTCGACGTACTGGCCACGTTCGGCGCCGGCGCGAACAATTTCTTCAAACGTGTTTCCGGCCTCGATCAGTTCAGCGCACAGAGGATAGAAGTCTTTGTAGCGCTGATTGCACAGCACGAGCCTGTCATCGACGTCAAACAAGGCAAATGCGTCGTCCAATGCGTTGATTGAATTGACCAGGAGATCGGTGGCATGTTTGGATTTTTCCTCCGCACTTCGGCGTGCCGTAATGTCGGTATAGGTGGTGATCAAGCCACCCGAGGGCATGGGCCCGCCCCGCACTTCCATGGCCATGCCATCTGGCCTTACACGGTCAAAGTGATGTGGAATTACCGGTTGTCGGGCTCGCTCAATGATGGCGTCCACAATGCCTTGCACGCCCTGTGTACCGTACTCACCCCGCGCACCGTTGTAGCGGATGATGTCTTCGAACCGCGTGACACCAACTTCTGTGAGCTCTGCCGGAAACCCCAGCATGTTTCCAAACGCAGTGTTCACCACACGAAGTGTCAGGTCGCTGTCAAACACACTCAGCGCGCACGGCAAGTGCTCAATCACTGCCTTTGTCATCTCGGTATTTCTACGGACCGACTCTTCTAACTCGCGCCGTGTGGTGATGTCTTGGAAGGCCCCTACCAGTGCTACCGGTTTTCCACCTGCATATTCGGCTTCTCCAACCGCACGGACCCAAATGGGACGCCCCTTAGCGGTAATCAACGGCAACTCCAGGTCCCAGGGCGTCCCGTTGGCGATACCGGCCTGAACCCCCGTCTCAATGAGGGGCCTGGCTTGCGGTGCATAAAAGAGGATGGCTTTTTCCATCGTGGGTTGATAGTCCAAGGCAACCTCGTGAATGGCTTTGGTCACATCCGACCAAACGAGCGTTCCCTGGATGAGGTCAACACGCCATGCGCCCACGCCGGCAATACGCCCGGCGCGGTCCAGAAACGCTTCGCTTTCTGCCAAGGCAAGTTCGGCTTTTTTCCGGCCACTGATATCGGAGCGTATGGAGACATAGCGTTCCACAAAACCATCATCCCCGACGAAGGGGGTAATAATGTTGTCAACCCAGTAGAGTTTTGAGTCTTTGGCACGGTTGCATACATCCGCTCGCCACGATTTGCCCATGGAAATGTCAGCCCACATGGACTCCCAGAACCCCTTGTCGTGCACACCCGAATTCAAGATTCGATGGTTTTGACCCAAAATCTCTTTGCGCGAAAATCCGGAGATCTCGCAGAACGCATCGTTGACTTCAATGATGTTGCCCGCGCGGTCTGCGACCGAAACGATCGCGTGCATTTGGAAGGTGTCCAGCAGCACAGTAGATGCATGAATGGCATCCTCCAGGCGCGCTTGCATGTGTTTCTGGCGGGTGATGTCGGTGCCAACTTCCATGTGTCCGGTGACAACACCATTTGCGTCGACAGTGGGCTCCAGTTCCAGATCCAGCCAATGCGCCACGCCATGGCTATCCTTGACAACCACATCACAGCGGTGGGCAGCGCCAAGGCGTGAGCGGTCTTTCAGCATCGCGAGGGTGTCAGCCGGCGTGGTAATCGCGTCAATCCAATTGATCGTAGCAGTACCTAAAACCGTCTCCAGGGTTTGCCCGGTCAATTTGACGAAGCTTTCGTTGACCCACACGATATTTCCTGCGGTATCCACCAGCGTCACCACATTGTTGGTGTGCTGCGCGACCTTAGCGAGGCGGTGAAGCTCTTCGGTGACCCTCGCCGCTGTTGCCTCGGCGCTGCGCCGCCGTGTTACCTCTTGCTCCAGCCGTACCATCTTGCTGCGCAATTCAATTTCGCTAATGACGCATTTGGCCAGCGTTTTGAGAGACAGGCGTTGCGATGCTGTGAGCGACCGTGCCACAGAGTCCAGCACACACAGGGTTCCCAACACTTCGCCGGAGGCCAATACCAAGGGCACACCGGCATAGAAGCGCACCTTAGGGTTCCCGATCACCAGCGGGTTATCGCAAAAGCGTGGGTCCGTGTGGCTGTCACTCACTTCAAGCATTTCACTGCTGCTCAGCGTGTGTGCGCAAAATGCGATGGATCTTGAGGTGTGGTCATTTGGCAGCCCTTGGTGCGAAAGAAACCATTGCCGGTCCGCATCTATCAACGACACCAGCGCGATCGGGCTTGCGGTGACATCCCGCGCCAGACGTGCAATCTGATCGAACGTTTCATCCGCTGGCGAGTCAAGGAGCCGCGTCTCATGCAGCATTTGTAGCCGTGAAGCTTCATTGGTTGGCAATGGCGGCAGCCATCCATAGAGCTGCTTTAGGCATAGCTCTGCGTCCTGGCTTTTATCGAAAAACCCGGATATGCCTAGCTCCGTACAGGCTTGCTGGATTGCCGCGTCGGTATTGTTCGTTAGTACCAAGACGCGGCACGCACGTCCGGCGTTCCGGATACGTCGTAGCACCTGCAGGCCGCTGCCTGGCGCCAGGGAGAGGTCCAGCAACACCGCGTCAGGGGCGAGCCGCACAATGGTTTCGACAGCCTCTTCTTCTTCCGCACAAAGCGCCACGATGTGAATGCGCGGTTGTTGACCCACAATGCGGACCAACTGGTCACGAATCAGTTCAGAGTCTTCAACGATCACGAGGTTCATGGCAGGCACACTTTGGAATGGGAATCCCTGCAGTATGGTCAGCCCACTTGGCTATGGCCAGTCGTCAAAAACCACCTTGTAGCGCAGCATTGTCCGATTGTCTGGTAGGAATCGTCCTACATCGTTGGGTGAAACTGCCCAGGTAAGTACCGCTAAGTGACTTTGTCGATCAATTTGTGCTGGGCACAATAGTGGGCGAGTTCAACCGTGCTGCCCACACTGAGCTTGTCGAAAATGCGGCTGCGGTAGGTGCTGATGGTTTTGGCTGACAGGTGCATGGTCTGTGCAATTTCACCCACACGTTGCCCGGCAACCAGTTGCAACATGACACGAACCTCTTGCGGCCCCAGCAAAGTGTGCGGTAACCCGTTGCGGCTCTCTATTTGGTCCAAAGCCAGGCGTTCGGCCAGCGAAGCCGACAGATAGCGCTCGCCGTTAATGACCTTATCCACGGCCGCCAAAAGCTCATCGGTAGCGTGCTCCTTGTTGAGGTAGCCTTTGGCACCCAGGCGCATGACCTGGCGGGCAAACGCCACCTCGTCGTGCAGGCTGAGGACCAGTATGGGCAGGTCCGGCGCAGCCCGGTGCAACTGCGAGACCGACTCCACGCCCACGGCATCGGGCAGGTTCAAATCGACCAGGGCCAGATCCCAGTGCTGTAGGCGAGCCGCATGAAGCGCAGCGGCCAGGGTATCGACTTCTTCCAGCACCAGCCCACTCCAACGGCTTTGCAGCAAATGGCGCACGCCGAAGCGGAAGATCGGATGGTCTTCCACGAGCAAAATCTTCATGACGGGTTTGAGGGTGTGGGGATGTGAATAGCAATTCGTGTGCCGCCGTGTGCCGGCTGCTCCAAGCGGAATGTACCACCGCACATCTGCGCGCGTTCTTGCATGCTAACTAGGCCAAATGCACCGCTGCGGACATGCTGAGGATCAAAACCAATGCCATCGTCTTCAATTGCAAAGTCCAAGCCTAAAGGTGTTTGCTGCGCGCTCACCAGTAAATGATGGGCAGACGCGTGTTTGATGCAATTGGTGGTGGCCTCTTGAACGATGCGGAACATCTGCGTCATTTGTTCGCTACTCAAATCCAAGGTCTGCGGAACATCGAGGCTGTAACTAAGCTCTGAATTTTCTAAGCTGGTGCGCAGGTACAAGTCCAGCGCGGCACGCAATCCCAAGTCGTCCAGTAGGGGAGGACGCAACTCCGCTGCAATGCGCCGGGTGGTCTTAATGCCGGTGTCCAGTGCCATATTGAGTGCATCTTGTTGCTCCGGTGCCAATGCGCCTGGTTGAACTGTGCGCACAATCATTTTGATGGCGGTAAAAATTTGCCCTATCTGGTCATGTACCTCGCGCGAAATGCGTTTGCGAATGGCTTCAATCGTGCGTTCGGACTCATTGGAGAAAGTGCGCAGCTGATCATTCGCCGAGTTCAGGAGTAGTGTGCGATCTTGCACCCGTTGCTCCAGCTGCGCGTGGCTAGCTATCAATTGCGCCATTAGTTTCTTTCGCTGGGCGCGTTCGTTCAACCAAAAGCCCGCAGAAAAAGATATCAGCACCAGCGTGACCAAGGTCGCCAGCCATTGGGTTTGGCTGGCCTGTTGGCGCTCAGCGTCCAAATCCTTTGTCTGCTTATCGATGCGCTGGGCCAATAGTGTCTCAATGCCAAGCAACTCGTAGCGCAGCTTGCTCATGGTCAGGCGGCCTTGGTCAAATAGTGCAGTATCTTGAAGCACCCGTTCCCCCGTTTCGCGACGTTCGGCAATGGCTTGGTCGGCTAGCTTTACGCGCGCTTCGGCCAGGCGGTTGAAAGTGTCCCAGTTGACGCCCTCGACCCGCGTTGCATTCGGGCCGGACTGCAGCTTGGCCAGCAGTTCGGGTAGCCGTGCACTGGCTTGAATGTAGGGCTCCAGAAATTTGTCGCGGCCGGTCATCACAAACCCGCGCTGACCACTCTCCATATCTTTGAACAACGACAGCACTTCAACCAACTGGGTTCGCTGAAGGCTGGTCGCTGCCCGTGCATCGCTGACTTCAGCAATGCGTGATAGGCTGCTCTGGCTGGCCAACGTATCGGCAGCAACGATCACAAGTGCCACCGCCAAAGATGCGAGAGAAGGCCATAGCTCCCGGAGATGGTTCGAAGGCGTATTCGGCGGCTCTGCGCTGTGCCTGCCGATCTGCATCAGCGCGTACGCTGCCAATGCGCCTAGCACGGCGATGGCCACTCCAAAAAGTGACAGCAGACGCATTGCCCTGTAGCGTCCTCCGGTGAGTTTGTCGCTTGGCGCTGCCACGACAACAGACCATTTCCATTGCGTCAGCTGCATGACGGCAGCACTGCTGGCTATGCCGTCCAGTGTGGTGGATTCAAACCGAACGGGCGTGGTGTTACCCATCACGGTGCGCAATCGAGGCGTTGCGAGCTGGCCCACAAACTGCTCTGGTTTGCGCGATCGGGCCACTATTTTCCCGCCACTTTCCACAATCGCCACTATCCAGTCGCTCGGTAATGGCTGAAGCTTCAGCAAATCATTGAGCGCGTCCGGGAAGAACACCATCCGCAGGCAATACACCACCACGCCTTGCTGCACGACCGGGACATTGATAGTCACAATCAATCGCTCGCTGATGGGTGCCTTGAAGGGCCCGGACACCGAGGGTTTTCCACTGGCAAACATGACTTGAATGGACTCCGGGTCGTTAGTTTTAAGGCCCTGGGTGCCTAGTGGGCGCTGTGTCAAAAAGGCAATGGAGCCGTCGCGGCGAACCAACGATACGGCGGTAGCTTGTGGCAAGGCCTGCACCACTCGCTGGGCTTGGGTGTACATCGCAGGCATGTCGTCTTTAGCGGCAGCATCAGAAATTGCCAGCGCCTGCAAATAGCCTGCATTCACCTCTAGCTGCTGGGTCACCGCTTGGGCAGTGCCGTAGAGCCCCTGAATGAGTTGAGTATCTACGGCATCCTGCTCTGCTTGACCCAGGGCTCTCAAAGCGTAACCCGCACCCAAAAGAAATGGCAGCGTCACCAGTGCAGCTGCCAGCAGGCGAAGCTTTTTGGAAAAGGGGGATTGCAAAAACATCAAAAAGCCTTCCCGGTTAATTGGTCACAGTCCCTTAAATAGAGGCAAAGCTTTGTCAGAACGTCATACGCATCCCATCATGGCATACAAATTCTCGCTGTCCCAGGCCAACTGTTCAAACTTGAAATGGCCGAAAACGTGTTAGCTGACCTTGGCGAGGAAGTGACTGCCGAATTGGCGGCTCTCATCTAGGCCAAATTTCCTAAGGCTGCAAACGCTGCAGACCTGCCTCAGACTTATCCGCTGCCAAGGTCGGTAATGTGGATTGGGCACTGTCAACTGATCGGCAGCTTCACGGCGCTGCAACTATGATAGATTTTCTGCTGCCCGCATGCTGCCACCCTGGAGCACCCGCTTCTGGTCGTAAGTGGGTTTACAGAATTTCAAATTGCTCGCCAGAGGCCTGACATTGGCGCCGGTGCCTGACTGTCGGCTGTACAGACGGGACTTCAACCAAATGGGCACCCGCCATCGACCAAGTCCAGTCATTGAGACCAGTTGCCCGATTACTGTCATTGGCCGAACTGAAGTCTCAATACCGGTCACACTGGTCTGAAAAGTGCAATGTGGCCTTGGTCGGCTCCTGAGCAGCGCAAGCAGACCGACAGGTCTGCGACCTGCTCGCCCTAAAGCGGTCGCTGGCAGCCAGTGATCAACCAGTCGTCATGCGGTGAGCATTTCACCAAAGTGGGCGTCAAAAATTGACCATCAGCGATCACAACGTTTGATCTTTTAGGCTCCACGTGCAAGCGCCTGGCGAAGACACCCTGCTGAAGGGTCCCGACCTT
>JAUXQA010000304.1 GCA_030683195.1 Rhodoferax sp.
CAGGCTGCCACAGCGTCCAGGAAGTCATCACCACCGCCCACATGGCGCGCGAGGTGTTCGAGACGCCGTGGATCAAGGTGGAGTTGATCGGGGACGACTACACCCTGCAGCCCGACACCCTGAACCTGGTGGAGGCCGTCAACCGCCTGATCAAGGACGGCTTTAAAGTGCTGCCTTACTGCACCGAAGACCTGGTGGTGTGCCAACGGCTGGTGGACGTGGGTTGCCAGGCCATCATGCCCTGGGCAGCCCCTATTGGCACAGGCAAAGGCCCCATCAACCCCTACGCGCTTCGCCTCTTGCGGGACCGCTTGTCGGTGCCGATGATTGTGGATGCCGGTCTGGGCTTGCCGTCCCATGCCTGCCAGGTGATGGAATGGGGCTTTGAAGCCGTGTTGCTCAACACCGCCGTGGCGCTGGCGAAAAACCCGGTCTTGATGGCGGGCGCCTTTGCATCGGCTGTGCAGGCCGGGCGGGATGCCTACCTCTCTGGCGCCATGACCGAACAACATGCCGCCCAAGCCAGCACCCCCGTGCTGGGCACTCCGTTTTGGCATCAAACCTGAGATCGCCATGACCACACTCAACCCGCAAGCCCAAGCCATCTTTGACGCCCACCAGGACCTGGCACTGCCCACGGATGGGGCTCTGGCCGCCGTCTTCACCCATGAGGCGCCGATGTACCGCGCAGCCAAGCAGGCCTGTCTTGCGCTGGGGTTCATCGAGATTGACGCCGAATGCCTGGCAAGGGCATGGCACATGCAAGTGGAACGCACAGGACAGTTCAAACCCGAGGACTGGCCTGACAGCCCGGCTGACTTCGGCATGCACGCGTTCCCAAGAGACAACGCGTTTGCTCCCTGCCCCCACAAGCTGGGCCTTTGTGCCGTGCTACCGGATGCCGCCTGGGTCGGGCGCATGGCGCAGGCCGGCGTGCCCACCGTGCAACTGCGATTCAAGTCAGATGACCCGGCAGCCATCAAGCGTGAGATCCAGGCATCAGTTCAAGCAGTGCAAGGCACCGGTGCGCTGCTGTTCATCAACGACCACTGGCAGTTGGCCATGGAGGCGGGTGCCTATGGCGTCCATCTGGGACAGGAAGATCTGGACCTGGCTGACTTGGAACGCATCCGTACGTCGGGTCTCCGGTTGGGCCTGAGCAGCCACGGCTACGCCGAAATGCTGCGCGCCAATGCGTTGAGCCCCAGCTACATCGCCATGGGGGCGGTATTTGCCACCACTCTAAAACGCATGATGACCGCGCCACAAGGCACAGGGCGTTTGCGCGCCTACGCAAGGCTGATGGCTCACTACCCTCTGGTGGCCATTGGGGGAATCGACGCCAGCCATCTCCCCGCAGTGCTGGCCAGCGGCGTGGGCTCGGTGGCCGTCGTTCGGGCGCTGGTCGCTGCACCGCAACCTGAGGAAATGGCTGCGCAGTTGCAGGCAGCGATCAGTTCAGCGGCTTGAGTTGCATCGCAACCGGAGCGTGGCCATGGTTGAGCGGGCCGCTGCACTGACCGGTGTGCACACGCGAACCCGCCAGGAGCGCAGCCCGCACAAATTCACGCCCCCGCTGCACCGCTTCAGTCAAGCTGGCGCCCAGTGCCAGGTGAGCAGCCATCGCGCTGGACAAGGTGCACCCGGTGCCGTGGGTATTGGGGCTGTAAATGCGGTCGCCTTCCATCCAGACTTTTTCACCTGCTGAAGTCACCAACAGATCAACGACAACCGCCCCCTGCAAGTGCCCGCCCTTGAGCAGCACAGCGCGGGCGCCCTGCCCCAGCAGCGTCATGGCCGCCTGTTCCATGTCTTGCGGTGACGTTAATGCCTGCCCTACCAGCAAGGCCGCCTCATCCAGGTTAGGGGTGATCACGGCCACGCGGCCAAACAACTCGCGCACCAGTACCTCGACAGCGTTGTTGTCAATCAACACCGCACCGCTGGTGGCCACCATCACGGGATCGAACACCACGTTGCCGAGGCCATGCCGGTCAATGGCCTGGGCCACGGTGCGCACGATTTCCGGGGAGTGAAGCATGCCGATCTTGACCGCATCAGCCCCGATATCTTCCATCACGGCATCAATCTGATCACGCAGCATCTCCGGGGGTACGCCATGAATAGATCTCACACCGCAGGTGTTTTGCGCTGTGAGGGCTGTGATGGCGGTCATGCCAAAGCAGCCCAATGCCGAAAACGTTTTCAGATCAGCCTGAATACCCGCACCACCGCCGCTGTCCGAGCCGGCAATCGAGAGGACCCGGGGGTATCTGAATTGGCATACGTCATCACTCATCGTCTAGTCCTCATTGAAAGCTGTTGTCAGGGCCTGCCGGGTTGCGTGCCTTGTCGGCACCGTGGCCATCGCCGTTCTGAAAGCCGCTGCGGCTTCGCGGGGGTCTGATGCGGCACACAAGGCGCTGACTACGGCCAACCCATCTGCACCGGCTTGGAGCAACTCGGCCGCGTTGCCCACATGAATGCCGCCAATGGCGACCAGGGGCAAAGCGGTTGCGGCTCTGACCTGGCGCAATCCTTCCAGACCCCAGGGCGACGCTGCGTCCGATTTGGTAGGAGTGGCGTAAATGGGGCTGACACCCAAATAGTCCACCGGCAATGTCGCGCTGAGACTCACATCCGCCAGGGTCTCCACTGACCAGCCGATAAACACCTCTGGCGGCAACAACTGGCGCGCCTGCACGACGGGCATATCGCTTTGCCCCAAATGCACGCCTTCGGCACCGCAGGCCAGCGCAATGTCAATACGGTCATTGATCACCAGTGGAATGCCATGCGGACGCAACAACTGCTTCAGCAGCACGGCTTGCGCCAAAAAATCACGTGTGTTGAGATGCTTTTCGCGCAATTGCACACAGGTCACGCCGCCTTGCACGGCGGCAGCCACCACGTCTGCCAGGGTGCGCGTGCCCGCAATCGACTGATCGGTCACCAAGTACAAACGCAAGGCATGCACGGGCATCACCACGTGGAAACATCCATCTTCAGGCGCTGCTCAAACTTCCGGGCATCCAGCAGTTGCAACTCATCCAGCATGGCGGCCTGCAAACTGCCCACACCGCCACCAAGCGCCATCACTTTTTCAGCAGCCACCTCACCCGCCACGCCCAGCAGGGCCATGGCCGCCACCGTCGCCCGCCAGGCATCGGGTTGCACCGCACAAAACGCACCGACCAGCGCCGTAGCAGAGCAACCCACCCCGGTGATGCGCGTCATCCATTCATGCCCGTTGGACAAACGCGCCCAGCGCCGCTGCCCGTCCAAAATGTGATCTGTAGGCCCACTAACGCAAACGACACCCCGAGTCTTTGCCACCAGTGCTTGAGCGGCCCCGACCGCATCGTGCGCCCCGGCGCTGCTGTCCACGCCGCGTGTTCTGACATCGGCGCCCGCCACACTCATGATTTCGGAGCCATTGCCCCGAATGACAGTTGGCAATGCCGTCGACAGCAGGAGTTCAATGCTTTGATTCCTGTACGCGGTGGCCCCAGCGCCCACTGGATCGAGCACAACGGGAATCCCACGCGCGTTGGCGGCCAGCAATGCCAGACGCATGCTTTCAATCCAGTAAGGGTCCAGCGTGCCGATGTTGAGCACCAAGGCCTGCGCAATACCCACCATATCTGCCACCTCTTCATGCGCATGGGCCATCACGGGCGAGGCACCTGCCGCCAGCAGCACATTGGCGTTGAAATTGGCCACGACCAGATTGGTGATGTTGTGCACCAGCGGCGAGCGTTCGCGCACCGCGATAACGTCAGACCAGACGTCAGAAGAAAGGAGTTGTGTCGCCATGTCGTATCCATAAAAAACAAAACGCAGGATCAGACAGGCGAAAAGCAAATGGCTTCCCTACGCTGGCACGACCCAGATCAGGTTCAGAGAGTATGTCTCAGTCGCTTGCAAGCGACACCTCTAGCAGCTGGCGATTATCATGGAATTCGGCTTGGCCTCAAGGGATCCGATTGCTCTCAAATTGGTTGAATCTGGCGATGCCTGGAAAAAGAGCAAATATCCGACGCTATAATGCGTGGCTAGATTCCTCGATAGCTCAGTTGGTAGAGCGCCGGACTGTTAATCCGTAGGTCCCTGGTTCGAGCCCAGGTTGAGGAGCCACTTACCTTCACCACGAACCGTCGAGCTGCCCAGGCTCATCATCCGGCCCTCGTTGTATTCGACAGCCACCGCGTCACCCGATACGGTGG
>JAUXQA010000305.1 GCA_030683195.1 Rhodoferax sp.
GTAGGCGGGATCTCGACCGACATCACCGAGATCAAGGACAAGCAGCGCCAAACGCTTCTGAGCGAATCGGTGTTCATGACGGCGGCCGAAGCCATCATCGTGACCGACCCGCAAACCCGCATCATCCGGGTCAACCCGGCCTTTACAAAACAAACCGGCTTCTCGGAAGGTGCTGTGCTGGGGCACCGGACCAACATCCTGAAATCGGGCCGACAAGAGACTTCTTTTTACAAGGAAATGTGGCAGGCCCTGAACGACCACGGGCGCTGGTCCGGCGAGATCAGCAACCGCACCGCCGGCGGCGAGTTCTACACCGTGTGGAGCAACATCAATGCGGTGCATGACGCGCAAGGCCGGGTCATTCACTACATTGCCGTACAGACCGACCTCACGCTGCTGCGTGAGACGCAGTCCCAAGTCCAGCGCATGGCCTCTTACGACACCTTGACCGGCTTGCCCAACCGGGCACTGTTCAATGACCGCATCAGTCAGCTGATTGCATTCACGCTGCGCCACAAAACCACATTCGCCCTGCTGTTCATTGACCTGGACCACTTCAAGGAGGTCAACGACAGCCTGGGGCACCAGGTTGGGGACGAGTTGCTGGTGATGATTGCTCAGCGCCTGCAGACGGCCGTGCGCGCCGAAGACACCGTGGCCCGCATGGGTGGTGATGAATTTGTGGTCTTGCTCCCCGCAGCCGACGCGTTCAGCGCCGAAGTGGTGGCCAGCAACCTGCTGGTGCAGTTGCGCGCGCCCATGACGTTGGGCCAGTCCCTGGTGTACCAGCCCATGGCATCAGCCGGCATTGCCATCTACCCGGACGATGGCGACACCCCCGATCTGCTGCTGCGCAACGCCGATATCGCCATGTACGAGGCCAAATTGGCAGGGCGCAACCGCAGCGCCAGCTACACCCGGCAAATGAGCCATGACAGTGCCCAGGCGTTTGCCATCCAGACCGAGCTGTCTGGCGCTTTGGCCCGGCACGAGTTGCGGGTGTATTACCAGCCCAAGCTACGGCTCGACACCGGTGAGCTGTGTGGCGCAGAAGCGCTGGTGCGCTGGGAACGCCCGGGCCAGGGGCTGGTGCCGCCCAGCGTGTTTATTCCCATCGCTGAAAAGTCGGGCTTGCTCGTGGGCATTGACCAGTGGGTACTCAACGAGTCGGTGCGACAGCTCGGCGCCTGGCGCAAGGCAGGTCTGTGGGATGCTGGTTGGCGCCTGGCCGTGAACCAGAACGCCAGCGACCTGCGCCGCCCCGCCATGATCCAGGAGCTGCAGCACATGCTGACCCTGCACGGGGTGGAGGCAACTCTCCTGGAACTTGAAATCACCGAAGACGCCCTGCTGGAACACACTCAGGAACTCATTGGCCGCCTGGGTGAACTGCGCCAGCTTGGCGTGTCTCTGGCGATTGACGACTTTGGCACCGGCTACTCCAGCCTGTCTTATTTGCGCAAGTTGCCGATTGCAGTGATCAAGATCGACCAGAGCTTTATCCGCGACATGTTGGTGAACGACAGCGACCTCGTGCTGGTGCAAACCATCATCTCCATGGCCAAGAACCTGGGGCATTCCTTGGTCGCCGAAGGAGTCGAAGATGTGCTGCAGCACGCCCGGCTGGCCAGCATGGGGTGTGATGTGGGACAGGGTTATTTGTTTGGCAGACCCGTCCCGGCAGGTGAATTTCTGGCGACTCACCTGCTGACGGCTCAGGCGTTAATTTAGCGCTGATCTGGCGTTAATCAGCCTCTAGCCGGCAATTTATAAAGGTTTGACTTATCAAATTCATAGCGCTTGGGCTTTCAGCCAGTGCTGTGTGGCCTGCCGCCAGGGCAGCAAGGCCCGCACCACGGCCGGGTGCTGCGAGGCTGTGTCAAGCCAGCCCTGGAGACTCGCCGGTATCGCCAGCGTCTCGCCGCAGGCCGCCAGCACGTCACGCGCCAGCGGCAGGGTAACCAGCAACCCGCAGTCCGCCAGGCTCAGTTCGGGCGTCAGCAAGTAGGGCTGGGGCTGCACCCAGCCGGCCAGCTGATCCAGACGGCGCTCAATCTCCAGTCGTTGGGCTGTGACATGCGCTGCGTTGCGGGTAGCAGACTTGGCATGCGCAAAAAGCGAGCGTACCCGGGGCTCCAGGTGCAGGTCATGAAAACGGGCGACAAATCGCACGCGAGCCCGCTCTTTGGGGTCGCGCGGCAAAAGTGCAGGCAGGGGATGCGATTCTTCGAGGTACTCGTTGATGGCCTCCGACTCCGAAAGCACCCAGTCACCGATCTGGATGGCAGGCAGTGTGCCCATGGGCACAATGGCGCGGTACTCGGCCGAGTGGTAGCCCCCGGGCGGCAGGCGCTCTTCAAACGCCACGCCTTTGGCGCACAACACAATGCGGACTTTGGCGCTGTAGCTGGACAGTGTAGTGGCGTAAAAAATCATGTTTGTCCCAAGGTTGACAACTTGCGCTCCAAACGGCGAACGCCATAAGACACCAACAAAATCAGCGCCAGATACTCCACCACCAAGAGCGTGTAAATTTCAAGAGGCCGGTACTCGCTCACATTGAGTTCGTTTGCCCGGCGGGTCAACTCGGACAGACCAATGACCGAGATGAGTGACGACATTTTCAGAACATACACAAACTGGTTGCCCAGCGCGGGCAAGATCACCTTGACGGCCTGGGGAATCACCACCAGGCGCATTTGCAGCGCCCAGGACAAGCCCAGCGATTTGGCGGCCTCCACTTGACCTTGCGGCACCGACTGAATGCCGGCCCTGAAAATCTCGGCCTCAAACGCACTGTCGCTCAGGGCCATGGCCAGCACCCCGGTGGCAAACACACTCAGTTGCAAGCCAATGACCACCGGCAAGCCGTAAAACACCCACAGCAGCAACACCAGCAAGGGAATGGCCCGGAAAACCTCCACATACACACGGCTCAAACGCTTGAGCCAGCGCCGGCTTGACAAGCCCGCCATGGCCACCAGCAAGCCCAGGCCCACCGACACCACAATGGCGCACAGCGACACCAGCACGGTGTCTGCCAGGCCGCCCGCCAGAAACCGCAAATTGGAGACGCCCTTGTCCTGCAAGGGGTTGAAGATGTACCAGCCCCAGGTGTAGCTGCTGCCCCCGGACGAGGCAGCCGCACACCCGCCCAGCAGGGCCAGGGCCAGCCCGAGGCAAAGAAGACCTATTTTTGGGCGGACAGCCATTTGGACTCAAGCGCGGTGAAGAATCCTTCGGCTTGTTTCAAGGCGATCCAGTTGTTCACAAAGGTGAGCCACACATCGTCACCCTGGGGCATGGGGTAGGCAAAGGGCCGCTTGTTGCGCATCTCGGCGCTGGTGCCCACCATCTGCAGGTCAGGGTAAGTCTTCATGAGGGTGGCGGCCTCGACGTTACTGGTCAGGGTGATCTGGGCGCGCCCGGCCAGCACCTCCTGGTAGCCGGTGGCCGGCTTTTCAACCGCCCGGATCTTGGCTTTGGGGAAATGCGAGCGGGCCTGCTGCTCAAACGTGGTGCCCATCAGCACTGCCACCGTCACGGTGGGTTGGTTGATGCTGTTCCAGGTGGGGAACTTGGCCGCTGCTTTCTTGCTGACCAGGGGCACCGCGCCCGCAAAAATGTAGGGGTCCGAAAACGCCACGGTCTTGGCCCGCGCCATGCTGATGGAGGCCCCCGAGAAAATGTCGAACCGGTCGGCCACGATGCCGTTGACCAGCGTGGCCCACTCGGCCGGCACGTATTCCACCTTCACGCCCATATCCGTAGCCAATTGATTCATGGCCTCGATGTCAAAACCGGTCAGGGTGTTGGTGGCGGTGTCCTTGATGGACATGGGATTGAAATCCCCCGTGGTACCCACCCGCAGGGTGCCACGCTCCAGAATTTGGTTCAGCTTGGACTTGGTTTGGGAGAGGGCACCAGAGGTTGCCAGCAACACGGTGGCCGTGAAAGCCGTTAAAACGGCAATGCGAATTTTTTTCATGTCAGGGATTCAATGGATTGGAAAACTTTGAAATTATCATAGGATCCTGTTCCAGGGTTCGCGCAGCGCTGATACCCCTCACCACCATGCCCTGGACAAGCCTTTGTACGGCCAGTCCACGACCACTCAACCCTGTCAGCCGGCTCACCCAGCTTTCCATCTGGCCCGGCACCTTGAACAATTCGCATGAATATTCTCGAAAGAAACAACGTCAAGGTCACTGGGCAAGGCAAGCAAGCCCTGGTGTTTGCCCACGGATTCGGCTGTGACCAGGCCATGTGGCGCATGGTCGCCCCCGCTTTTGAGCAAGATTACCAAGTGGTTTTATTTGACTACGTGGGTGGGGGCCAGTCGGACCTGGACGCCTACGACCCCGAGCGCTACAACAGCCTGGCGGGTTACGCACGAGATGTTGTGGAGGTTTGCGAGCAACTTGACCTGCACAACGCCATTTTGGTGGGGCACTCGGTGAGCAGCATGATCTGCTTGCTGGCCGCCATTGACATGCCCCAGCGCATTGAGCGTCTGGTCATGGTGTGCCCCTCGCCACGCTACCTGAATGACCCCCCGGCCTACCACGGCGGGTTTGAAAGCGCCGACATTGAAGGCCTGCTCGACATGATCGAGCGCAACCAGACGGGGTGGGCCAATTACCTGGCGGGCGTGGTCATGAAAAATCCGGACCGGCCTGAGTTGGGGGCCGAGTTGGAGGCCAGCTTTTGTGCCATGGACCCCC
>JAUXQA010000310.1 GCA_030683195.1 Rhodoferax sp.
CGGGGTCACTCCGATGCCGCCCGCGATGAGCAAGTAGGCCGGTGCCGACAAATCCAGGGGGAAAAAATTTTGCGGCGCTGTGAGCTTTAACCGGTCGCCGGGTGCGAGACGCCACATGGCCAACGAGCCGCCGCGCCCGGCGTCAAGCCGCTTGACGGCAATGCGGTAGGTGTTGCCATCGGGCAAACCCACCAGCGAGTACGAGCGGGTTTGGGGCCGGCCCGCCACCAAGACCTGCACTTGCAGGTGGGCGCCGGGGGCAAAAGTTTGCACGCCGGCTGCGGGGGCCAGAATGATCTCACGCACGGTGGGCGTGATGTCCGTGACAGATTGAATGACCGCGTCGGTCCAGTCGGGGGTGCGCTGCATGGGGGGTTGTCAATCAGGGGTTGGGGATGAATTTGATGAATGAATAACGCGTCAGCTGCTTCAGTGGCGCTTGCGGATCAGGCGCAGGCCGGGCATTTGGTCCAGACGCTGGCCGCGCACGGCATCAATCAGATTGCGCTGGGCCATGCGGGAGTGTTCGCGCATGAGGCTCTCGGCGCGCGAGCCCTGGCCGCGCTCAATGGCGTCAAGCACCTGCCAGTGCTGGTCTTGCGCCACGATGAGCATGTCGCGGGCCTGGGGCGACTTGGCTTGCACCACCACAAACCCCGAGGGCGAGGCAAACGGCAGGCTGCACACACGCTCCAGTTCTTTGCCAATCACGGCGCTGTCGGCCATCTCGCTCAGGAGCGCGTGAAATCGGGCGTTCAGCGTGACATAGGCTGCAAAGGCGTCGTCGTCCAGTGCTGGCACGGCCAGCACCGCGTCAATGTCGCGCAAACAGGCGCGGGCTTCATTGAGCACCACCGGGGCCACGCCGCGTTCGGCAGACAAGCGGGCCGACAAGCCCTCCAGCGTGCCGCGCAACTCAATGGCCTCGGCCACGTCGCGCTCGGAAAAAGTCTTGACGGCATAGCCGCCATTGGGCAGGGCATCCAGCAGGCCTTCTTGCTCCAGGCGCATCAGCGCCGCCCGGATGGGGGTGCGAGAGAAACCGAGCTTCTCGACCACGGTCAGCTCTGCAATGCGGGCACCGCCTGGCAGTTCGCCCGCCAAAATCATTTCACGCAAGCGCAGCAAGGCCTGCACCTGGACACTGGCTTGAGTGCCTTCTGCGCCATATTCAGAGCCTTTTATAGCTCTAGCCGTCGTATCCATTGCCTCAGGCGCTATTGAAATCGTATTTTTTACCATGGTAAAGCGGGCTCAGGCGACGGGGCGAATGGGGATGACTGTGGCTGGCGCACCATCTGGCGGCTGCTCGCGCGCCACCAAACCGTCAATCAGGCGGCGGGCCCACATGGAGCCGGCGTCAATGCTGAGGTTGTAAAACGCATGGTCCGGGCGCTCGTCCATGGCGATCTGCTGGGCTTCGAGCACCAGCTCGTCTTCCCGGAAGATATTGGCTACACCCTCGCGCAGCTTGTGGGTCAGCGCCTGCTCGCCCAGGCAGTAATTGCGGGCAAACGCCCAAAAATACAAACAGGTGCCGTCGGTCTCCGGCGTGATGGTGTTGAGCACAAAACCGTTCACGCCCCGAGTCCGGTCACTCAAGCGGCTGTCACCTGCATTGCCGCCCGGCGGCACGGCACCCGTGCCGGCTTGCGCCACGCCCACATCAATCGTGACGGTACATGGAGCTTCAAAACGGATGATCTGCCAGCGGTCTACCGGGCCCTGGTAGCCCAGCGCATGCTGGATCTGGCCGGCCCAAAAGGGCGGCGCATCGATGTCCTCCATCCAGCGAGTCACGGTGGCGGTACGGTCACCGTGCGTAGCCACAAAGGGCGCCTCGGCCACGGCCCGCTGGCCGATGCTGGAGCTGTGCACAAAGGTTTCGTGGGTCAGGTCCATCAGGTTGTCCACCACCAGGCGGTAGTCGCAGTTCACCCGGATCATCTTGCCGTCACCGGCCCAGGCGGGGTCGTCGTTCCAGTGCAGGTCGGGCACCAGGGCGGGGTCGGCTTTGGCGGGGTCGCCGGGCCACACCCAGACAAAGCGGTGTTTCTCAACCACCGGGTAGCTGCGCACGCAGGCCGAGGGGTTGATGGTCTCCTGACTGGGCATGTGGGTGCAGCGCCCTTGCGCGTTGTAGACCAGCCCGTGGTAGCCACAGGTGACCTCGTCACCGTCCAGGTGCCCCATGGAGAGGGGCAGCAGGCGGTGCCAACAAGCGTCTTCCAGGACCACGGCTGTGCCGTCGAGTTGGCGGAACATAACAAGCTTCTGGTTGCAGACTGTGCGCGACAACAAGCTGCGGGCCACCTCCACGTCGTAGGCGGCGGCGTACCAGGCATTGAGGGGAAAGGAGGATTTTTGCGTCTTCATGGATACACAATGTATACAAAACTTCGTAATTTAGGCAAATATTTGCTCATTAATCTCGTATTTCAGCTATTCCTGTATTCAATAGCATCTTCAAAACCTGTTTTAAGATGTTGATTGATGCAGCCAACCCCAGGAGAACTTCATGACCCAAACCACCCTTACCCTGCCCGCCCACTATGACCATGTGGGCAGCTTCTTGCGACCCCGCTACCTGCTGGAGGCACGCGACCAAAAAGCCAGCGGCACGATCACGGCCGAGCAGTTGCGCCTGGTGGAAGACCGCGCGATATCCGAGATCGTGAAGTTCCAGGAAGACGTGGGCCTGAAGAGCATCACCGACGGTGAATTTCGCCGCACCTACTTCCACATTGACTTTCTGGAGCAAATCGGGGGCGTCAAGACAGACATTCCGGTGACCATCATCCGCCCCGATGGCACCCAGGAGTTGGCCCCGCCCGTGATGCGCGTCATTGACAAGGTGAAGCATGTCAAAGACATCCAGCTCGCTGATTTTCAGTATCTGAAAAGCCAGGTGTCGGGTGGCAACACGCCCAAGGTCACCATCCCCTCACCCACCATGCTGCATTTCAGGGGCGGGCGCGCCGGCATCAGCAAACAGCATTACCCTGAGCTGGACCCCGAGTTTTACCAGGACGTGGCCAATGCCTATGGCGATGAGCTGCGCAGTTTGGCAGCCGCCGGCTGCACCTACGTGCAGATGGACGACACCAACCTGGCTTATTTGTGTGATGAAAAAATGCGGGAAGCCGCCCGCCAGCGCGGTGACGAGCCGAACGAGCTGGCTCATCGCTACGCCAAATTCATCAACCTGGTCGTGGCCCAAAAGCCGCCCGGCATGCTGCTGGCCATGCACCTGTGCCGGGGTAACTTCAAAAGCACGCACGCGGCCAGCGGCAACTACGAGCCCGTGGCCGAAGCCCTGCTGAGCGAGATGAACCTGGACGCCTACTTCATGGAGTACGACGACGACCGCAGTGGCGACTTCAAACCCCTGCGCTACCTGCCCAAGGGCAAAACCGTGGTGCTGGGCCTGGTGACCACCAAGTTTGGAGCCATGGAAAGCAAGGATGACCTCAAGCGCCGCATTGATGAAGCCGCGCGTTACGCGCCACTGGAGCAACTTGCCTTGTCACCCCAATGCGGTTTCAGCAGCACCGTGCATGGCAATGACATTGCCGTGGAGGCCCAGCGCGCCAAACTGAGGCTGGTGATCGAGACCGCGCAAGAGGTCTGGGGCCACTGACCATAGAGCACCCGGGCCACGCGAATGCATGGGAGTGGCCTGGGCTGTGCGACGGATTTTACTCGGGTGTTATCCCCGCGGCTTTGTTGATGCGGCCCCATTTTTGCGACTCGGCTTGCTGAAACTTGCCCAGGTCGGCTGGTGTGGTGGTGTAAATCTCGGTGCCAGTGCTCTGGTAAAACGCCGCCGCTACTGCAGACTTGGTGGCCTGGGTCAATAGTTTATTGAGCTCGGTCACGATCGGCGCAGGCGTGTTGGCAGGCACATAGGCTGCAAACCAGTAGCCCATCTCGTAACCCTTCACCGCCTCGCCGATGGTCGGCACATCAGGGGCCAGTGGTGTACGTTTGGCACCCGAGTAACCCAGCGCGCGCAGCTTGCCTGCGTTGACTTGGGGCAGCCCAGTGGCGTTGTCGGTGATCATCATGTTGATTTGTCCGCCAAGCAGGTCGGTCACGGCCAGAGGGTTGCTTTTGTAGGGGATGTGCAGCAGATTGATGTCGGCCATCTGCATCAGTAATTCGCCAGCGATACGGCTTGACGAGCTGCCGCTGCCAAACGACAGTTTGCCCGGCTCCTTTTTTGCCATGGCGATGAACTCACCAACGCTTTTGACCGGCAGACTGGGGTT
>JAUXQA010000313.1 GCA_030683195.1 Rhodoferax sp.
CCACCGGTAAGCGGAATCCTGCTGCGCGTGCCTGCTGTCGATGACGCCTTGCGCGCCAGGCTGGACGCCTTGAAGCCGGTACTGGCCGGTAAATCCTGGGCCGCTTGCCCGTAATGTGACGCTGAGGCCTTATCCGACCCCGCCTGAGGAGTCGTTGGCTTCTCCCATGAAACGCACGCTGAACAGCGTGCCGGGCGCTGCCTGGCCAGGGTGAGCGTCTTCCAAAGTAACGGTGGCGTGGTGCTGGTGTGCAATCTCCATCACGATGGGCAGACCCAACCCGGTGCCATCGACCTCCGTGCCCAGCGCCCTGTAAAAAGGTTGAAAGATCAGTTCACGCTCTGCCTCGGGCACGCCTGGCCCGGAGTCCTCTACCTGCAACATCAATATCTGGCCAAAGGGGTCGATCAGCACCCGCGCCGTGATCACGCCTGGCGCCTCCAGGCTGGAGGGGGTGTAGTTGATGGCGTTGTCCACCAGGTTTCGAATCAGCTCCTTGAGCAAGGTGGCGTTGCCATCCAGCTGCCCTCCCCGGGCGCCGGGTTGCGTGCCCTCGTAACCCAGGTCAATGTGCTTCTCGATCGCTCGTGGCACGCAGTCCCGGACCACCGCCATGGTCAGTTCCGCCAAATCGCAGGGGGTGCGGGGCATGGCCACGCCGCTGCTTTCGGCCCGGGCCAGGGCCAACAGTTGATTGACGGTGTGGGTGGCCCTAATACTGGCCCGACCAATCTGGCGCAACGACTGCTTGAGTTCCTCGGCATGGGCGCCCTCTCGCTGCGCCAGGTCAGCCTGCATGCGAAGGCCCGCCAGGGGTGTCTTGAGCTGATGGGCAGCATCTGCCAAAAACCGCTTCTGGGCGGCAATGGAGTCCTTGAGGCGCAGCAACAGGTCGTTGACCGAAGACACCAGGGGCGCCACCTCCAGCGGCACCGACTGGGCATCAATGGGGCTCAGGTCATCGGGTTTGCGGGCACGAATGCGCTCTTCAAGCTGGTGCAGCGGCTTGATCGCCTGCACCAGCGCCAACCACACCAGCAACACAGACAGAGGCAAAATCACAAATTGCGGCAACATCACGCCTTTGACGATTTCGGTGGCCAGGACAGAGCGCTTTTCCAGCGTTTCGGCCACCTGCACCAAGGCCGGGCGGCTCTCCGGCAAAGGCAGCTGAACCCAGGTGTAGGCAATTCGCACGTCTTCGCCCCGCATTTCGCCATCGCGAATGAGTACCTGGTTGAGCACCACTTTCTCTTCTCCCGGTGGCAGGGGCAACGTACTTTCTCCGCTCAGGTATTCACCCCGTGCACCCAGTACCTGGTAGTACACCGTGTCTGCATCATCAGCGCGCAATAATTCACGCGCCGGCAGAGGCAAGTTGAACTGCACCTTGTTGTTTTTGACCGTGATCAACTGCGCCAGGGCGGCCACGTTGTATTCGAGTGCCCGGTCAAAGGGCTTGGCTGCAATGCCTTGAGCTACCAGCCAGGTCAGCACCAGGCTGACCGGCCACAGCAGTAGCAGCGGGGTGAGCATCCAGTCCAGGATCTCCCCGAACAGCGATCGTTGCTCGCGGTGAAAGATGTTCATGGCCTTAGCCCGGAATTTTCTCCAGGCAATAGCCCAGGCCTCGCACGGTGGCAATGCGGATCGGCCCTTTCTCGATCTTTTTACGCAGGCGGTGGATGTAGACCTCAATCGCGTTGTTGCTCACCTCTTCGCCCCACTCACACAGCCGCTCCACCAGCTGGTCTTTGCTGACCAGGCGCCCGGCGCGCTGCAGCAGCACCTCCAAGAGGCCGAGTTCCCGGGCCGACAGCTCCACCATCACGCCGTCAATGGTGGCCACGCGTCCGCCCTGGTCATAAATCAGGGGCCCGTGCTTGATGGTGCTGCTGGCGGTGCCCATGCCCCGGCGGCTCAGGGCGCGCACGCGCGCTTCAAGTTCTTGCAGGCTGAAGGGCTTGGCCATGTAGTCGTCAGCCCCAAAGTCCAGGCCCTTGACCCGCTCCTCGACGCTGTCGGCGGCGGTCAAGATCAGCACCGGCAGGGAGGAGCCCCGGGCCCGAAGCTTCTTCAAGACCTCCAACCCGTGCATCTTGGGCAAGCCCAGGTCCAGAATCAGCAGATCAAACTCGGTGTTGGTCATAAGCGCTGCGTCGGCCTCCGTCCCGCTGGCGACGTGGTCTACCGCAGCTCCCGAACTGCGCAAGGTGCGCAGCAAACCGTCCGCCAAAACCTGGTCATCTTCGGCAATCAAGATCCGCATGTGTGTCTCCTTTTGAGGTGGGTGCCGACATCGGGCACCCACGTTGTCAGGTGATTCTAGGCGTGCAGGTGATCGACTCTGGTTTGTGATTGCGCAGAGGCTGCATCAGGCTGCATAAGCCTCCAGACCCAAGGCGATGACCGTGGCCACGTCCACCCCGACGGCGGCGCGCAACTCGTCCTCGGCTTGCGCCACTGCCTCCCGAAAAGCCCGCAGCCAGATCAGCCCTGCGGGCGTGAACACAA
>JAUXQA010000322.1 GCA_030683195.1 Rhodoferax sp.
CCTCCTGGTTGAGCAACGTGCCCACATCGTGCGGGTGCACGCCCTGCAAGGTAATAGACAACACGGCGGCCTTGGGTTTCGCCGTGCCAATCAGGCGCAGGCCCGGCATGTCGTTCATCTGGCTAGTGGCGTAGTGCAGCAAGGCCTGCTCATGGGCGGCAATGGCGTCCATGCCGATGGCGCTCAGGTAATCCAGCGCGGCACCCAAACCAATGGCTGCGGCAATCGGCGGTGTTCCGGCCTCAAACTTGTAGGGAATGGTGTTGTAGATCGTTTTCTCGAACGACACCGACAAAATCATGTCGCCGCCGCCCTTGAAGGGCTGCATTTTTTCAAGCAGCTCGGCCTTGCCATAGAGCACACCAATGCCGGTGGGCCCACACAGCTTGTGGCCAGAGAAGGCATAAAAGTCGCAGTCCAGGTCCTGCACATCGACCGGCATGTGGGGCACAGCCTGCGCCCCGTCCACCAGCACCGGCACGCCATGGCTGTGCGCCAGCGCAATCATCTGTTTGACCGGATTGATGCTGCCCAGGGCATTGGAGACATGGCTCACACCGACCAGTTTGGTGCGCGCGTTGAACAATGCCTCAAACTCATCCAGACACAGCTCGCCCGCGTCATTGATGGGCAACACGCGGATTTTGGCGCCTGTTTCTTCAGCCAGCATTTGCCAGGGCACGATGTTGGAATGGTGCTCCAGCGTGGTCAGAATAATCTCATCACCCGCCTTGATGAATTTGCGACCAAACCCATGCATGACCAGGTTGATAGCCTCGGTGGTGCCGCTGGTGAAGATGACTTCGCGCTCGTCCGGGGCATGGATGAAGCGTTGCACCTTGCGCCGTGCTTCCTCGTATTCGGAGGTCGCTATCTCAGACAGGGTGTGCACTGCCCGGTGAATGTTGGCGTGCTGCGTGGCCTGGTAGCGCACCAGCCGGTCGATGACTTGCTGCGGCATCTGGCTGGAGGCTGCGTTGTCGAGGTAGACCAGCGGATGGCCCTGCACCTCCAGGCTCAGGATCGGAAAGTCCGCGCGGATGCGTTCCACATCGAATGCGGTTGCTGCGAAGGCCACATCCGTCAGCCGGGCGTTCATGGCTGCCCCCCGGTGTGCGCCAGCATGTGCTGCTGCAACTGGTGTTTGAGTGAGGGCACGGGAATGCGCTCCAGGATTTCGGCACCAAAGGCGTAGGTCAGCAGTTTGCGTGCGGCGCTGTCAGACAGGCCGCGGCTTTGCAGGTAGAACACTTCTTCCGGGTCCAGCTGGCCAATCGTGGCGCCATGGGTGCACTTCACGTCGTCGGCAAAAATCTCCAGTTGCGGCTGAGTGTCCACTTGCGCCCGGCCGCTGAGCAGCAGGTTGCGGCTGGACTGCTGGGAGTCGGTGTGCTGGGCACCGGGGCGCACCATCACCCGGCCGTTGAACACAGCCCGCGCGCTGCCATCCGCAATGCACTTGTGCAACTGGCGGCTGGTGGCGTGCCGCTGGGCGTGGTCAACAAAACTGTGGGTGTCTGCCAACTGGCTGCCTTCAATCAGCGCCAGCCCATCGACCGTGCACTCGGCGCCCTCGCCCAGCGTCACCCGCAGGTCGTAGCGCGAGAGCTGCGCACCGATGGCCACGCTTACCGATTGGTAGCAGGCCGAGCGTCCCACCGACACGGCGCAATTGGCCAAATGAAACGACTTCAGGCTGTCACGCTGCACCCGCACATGGGTGAGCTGGGCCTGGTCGGCCAGCACAATCTCGGTCACCGGATTGACCAGATAGGCCGATGTGGCGGCGTCTTGCAGCGCCACGTAATCTTCAATCAGCGTGGCGCGGCTGCCCGCCTCGGCCAGCACCAGGCAACGCGGGTGACTCACCGCACCCGCTTGGGTGGCAACGAACAGAACATGCACAGGGGCCGCCAAGGCCACATGTCGCGGCAACATCAACACTGCCGCGTCTGGCATGAAGGCGGTATTGAGCGCTGCAAACACGTTGTCACCCAAACTCACGTAGCGACCGAGCTGGGCCGCCAGAGCAGTTTCGTGCGTGCGCTGGGCCGTGGGCAAATCGGTCACCACAACGCCCTCATCCTTGGGCGGACTGGACAACTGCGGCACGTAAACGCCATCGACAAACACCACGCGAGTCCCAACATCCTCCAGGCAAAACGGCGCGATGTCTGCAGGCTGCAGGCCATTGCCCGGCCTGGCCGGAAGAACTGGCTGAAACGTCAACCGGTGCAGCGGTGCCAGGTCGGTAAACCGCCACGCCTCGTCGCGCAGCGTGGGCATGGCGAGTGCGCCCAGCGCGGTATGGGCCTGTTCACGCAGCGCATTGATCGGCGCCCACGGGCTGGGCGCCAGCGGCGGCTGCCCGGCCAACAGCGCGCCCAAGTGGTCTGCTGTAGGCCGTGGTTGAGCGATGACGGTGCTCATGCGCTGACCTCTTCAGCCCTCGCCCCACCGGCTGTGTCCTGCTCGGCGCTGACCCAGTCGTAGCCGCGTTTTTCAAGCTCCAGCGCGAGCTCCTTGCCACCGGTCTTGATGATGCGGCCAGCCTCCATCACATGCACATAGTCGGGCACGATGTAGTTGAGCAAGCGCTGGTAGTGCGTGACCAGCACCACGGCGTTGTCGGGGTTGATGAGCTGATTCACGCCCTGCGACACAATGCGCAGCGCATCGATGTCCAGGCCCGAGTCGGTCTCGTCCAGCAGAGCCAGGCGCGGCTCCAGCAAGGCCATTTGCAGGATCTCGTTGCGCTTTTTCTCGCCGCCAGAAAAGCCTTCATTGACGCTGCGGCCCAGAAAATCGGGGTTCATCTCCAGCAGCTTCATCTTCTCGCGCACCAGGTCGTCAAACTCCAGCGGATCCAGCTCGTCGCGGCCTTGCTGGGCCTGCAGCGTGTTGTAGCTCAGACGCAAAAACTGGCTGTTGGCCACACCCGGGATTTCAATGGGGTACTGAAAACCCAGAAACACACCGGCCAGCGCGCGCGCGTCGGGCGCCAGTGCCAGCAGGTCCTGGCCTTCAAACTTCACCGTGCCTGCGGTTACCGTGTAGGCCGTATGGCCGGCCAGCACTTTGGCAAAGGTGCTCTTGCCCGAGCCGTTGGGGCCCATGATGGCGTGAACCTCACCCCGGCGCACGGTGAAGTTAAGACCTTTGAGAATATCAATGCCGTTGACGCTTGCACACAGGCCACGCACGTCCAGCAAGACCGGGCTATTGGGGTTGATCATCCGACTGCTCCTTCGAGTTTGAGGCCCAAAAGCTGGGTCGCTTCTACCGCGAACTCCATGGGCAATTGTTGAAATACGTCTTTGCAGAATCCATTGATGATCATGGACACGGCGGCCTCGGCATTGATGCCGCGCTG
Organism: Rhodoferax sp.; assembly: GCA_030683195.1. Lineage (GTDB taxonomy): Bacteria > Pseudomonadota > Gammaproteobacteria > Burkholderiales > Burkholderiaceae_C > Rhodoferax. The sequence goes on from JAUXQA010000322.1 coordinate 3,374, forward strand.
GGCAAAATAAAACAACTGGTCTTCGCCGATCTTGGACGTGGACGCCTCATGCTCCACCTGCGCGGTGGGGTTGCGCACTTGCAGATAGGGAAAGGTGTGCGCACCTGACTTGTCGCCAATCAGCATCGAGTCGCACTGCGAATAGTTGCGAGCCCCGGTGGCCGTGGGCGCCACGCGCACCAGCCCGCGGTAGCTGTTGTTGGACTGCCCGGCCGAGATGCCCTTGCTCACAATGGTGCTGCGCGTGTTCTTGCCCAGGTGGATCATCTTGGTGCCGGTGTCGGCCTGCTGGTGGTGGTTGGTCACCGCCACCGAATAGAACTCGCCCACCGAGTTGTCACCGCGCAAAATCACGGAAGGGTACTTCCAGGTGATGGCCGAGCCGGTCTCCACCTGCGTCCAGGAGATACGCGAGTTCACCCCCTTGGCCAGGCCGCGTTTGGTGACAAAGTTGTAGATGCCGCCCACACCGTTTTCATCACCTGCGTACCAGTTTTGCACGGTGGAGTATTTGATGTCTGCGTTGTCCAGCGCCACCAGTTCCACCACGGCGGCATGCAACTGGTTGCTGCTAAACGCGGGGGCCGTGCAACCCTCCAGATACGACACTGAGGCGCCCTCTTCAGCCACGATCAGCGTGCGCTCGAACTGGCCGGACTCCTCGGTGTTGATGCGAAAGTAGGTCGACAAATCCATCGGGCATTTCACGCCTTTGGGAATGAAGCAAAACGAGCCATCGGTGAACACCGCCGAGTTGAGCGCGGCGAAGTAGTTGTCGCCGGTGGGAATCACCGTTCCGAGATACTTTTGCACCAGTTCGGGGTATTCCAGCACGGCCTCCGACATGGAGCAGAAGATGACGCCAACCTCGGCCAGCTTGGCCTTGTAGGTGGTCGTTACCGACACGCTGTCAAAGATCACATCCACCGCCACGCCGGCCAGCGCCATGCGCTCGTGCAGGGGCACGCCGAGTTTCTCGAAGGTACGCAACAACTCGGGGTCGACCTCGTCCATGCTGTTGAGCTTGGGTTTTTGTTTGGGGGCCGCGTAATAGCTGATGGCCTGAAAATCGATCTTCGGGTAATGGACGTTGGGCCACGCGGGCTCGGTCATCAGGAGCCAGGCCTGGTAGGCCTTGAGCCGGAAGTCGAGCAACCAGGCGGGCTCGTTTTTCTTGGCTGAAATCATCCGGATGGTGTCTTCGCTGAGCCCCTTGGGCGCGACATCGGATTCAATATTGGTCACAAACCCATGCTTGTAGGGCTGGTTGACGAGTGTTTGCAGTAGTGCACTCATGGTGTTTCTCCTGGCTGTTGATCTGGCTTGAAGAAAATGGGGTGGCGAAGCACGCGGCTTGCTCATGTGGGTGCGGCAGCACCCTTTTTCTTGACGTTGAAACTCTCGCCGCAGCCGCACATACTGTCGACATTGGGATTGTCAAACTTGAAGGCTTGCTTGAGACCTTCGGTCACAAAATCGATGTTGGAGCCATCGAGGTAGACCAGGCTGTGGTCATCGACCACGATGCGGGCGCCGTGCGACTCAAAACTGTGGTCGGTCGGGCCAACTTCATCAACAATCTCGAAGGTGTGGGCCAGGCCGGTGCAGCCTACTTTCTTCACACCAATGCGCAGGGCAATGCCCTTGCCGTGCTTCTGGATCTGGCGCTGAATCTGCAGTGCAGCTTTTTCAGTCAATGTCATGGTCATTTTTTAAACTCCCAAGTTGTTACCGAGCCCACCGGAAAATGAGGGCAAAGGGTCATCTCGCACAGGCTGCGAAGGCGCATACCCGATTGATTTACTCAAGTATAAAACTGCAGGTCCGCGATGTCAGATGCGCTCGGGATTGACCTTGAAAAGTCAAGGTTGGCGCCTGCTGCCCCCCCCGCTGTGCGGCAGCGCAGCAGCTGGGCTGGCGCGTCAGGGCTCGTTGGCCACCACCTGCAGCACCAGGGCGCCATAGGCTTCGAGCTTCTTGGCCCCGATGCCGCTGATGCCCTGCAGATCGTCCAGCGACTGCGGGGCCCGCTCGGCAATCGCTGCCAAAGTAGCGTCATGAAAGATCACGTAGGCCGGCAGGTTGTGCTCTTTGGCCACCTCGGCACGCCAGGCTTTCAGGGCCACAAAGCGCTGCTGGCCCTCGCCGTCAAGCGACGCAGGCACACGGGCGGCGGCGGCCGTGCTGGCCCGCTTGGGTTTGCGGGTGGAGGGTTGGGAGACCGATTCGCGCAACTGCACCGCCACTTCTCCCTTGAGCACGGCGCGTGAGGCGTCGGTGAGCTGCAGGGTGTTGTAGGCCTCGGCATCCACCGCCACGGCGCCAATGGCAATGAGCTGGCGCAGCACGCCGCGCAGCTGCACCTCGCTCAAGTCGGCCCCAATGCCAAAGGTACTCAGGGTTTCATGGCCGCGCTGGGTGACCTTGTCGGTCAACTTGCCGCGCAAAATATCCATGATGTGGCCTGCGCCATAGCTGATACCCCCC
>JAUXQA010000404.1 GCA_030683195.1 Rhodoferax sp.
CACACCCAAATAACTTCTATTTATATAGCTACCTAGGCAATCAAGACGGCGGCTAGAGGCCCAAAACACTCAGAATTTACCTGACAAATTGCAGCAACGACCTCACAGGCCGAAACCAGCCCCACTTGAGCAGAGGCTCAAGTGGATGACGGTCAATCCAAAGCAGGGTTCACGCTTGCCTGTGTGCAAGGGTTTATGACGCTGCAATACAGCTCACGACACGATATAAGCCCCCGCCCCCGTGGACAGCAGCTTGCCATCAGCCCCCAAAAACTCCATGCGGGTGGACGCTACGCGTGAGCCCAGGCGCATGACCTCGGCGCGCAACTCAAAGAAGTCCCCAATGCCGGGGCGCAGGTAGTCGATGCGCAAATCAATCGTGCCGAGCTTGCCGAAGCGGTGCAGGCGCTGCATGGGAGTCTCGTCCATGTGGCGCGCGCCAATGGCGGCCATCACGGCCAGGCCGCCCATGGCGTCCAGGCCCGCGCTGATCACGCCACCGTGGATGCGGTTGAAGCTGAAGTGCCCGATCAGGTCGCGCTTCATGTCAATGCGGGCGATGACCTGCGTGGGTTTGAGCGAGGTGATCTTCAGGCCCAGCACCTGGTTGAACACAATCATCTCTTCAAAGATTTTTTTGAGCCCGGTCACAAACTCTTCTTCAAATTCAATCTCAGGCGGGTTAACAAGTGATTTGGTCATGCGTTCATTCTCACAGACCCAACTGACGCGAGGCCAAATCTTTCATGATCTCCTCGGCCCCACCGCCAATCATCATCACCTTCACCTCGCGGTAGATGCGTTCGCAGGCGGTTCCGCGCATGTAGCCCATGCCGCCCAAGATCTGCACGCCCTGATCCGCGCAAAACTGCATGGTCTGGGTGGCGTGGTTTTTGAGCAGGCACACTTGTGCCACCCACTCGGCGCCTTTGTCTGCCTTGTTCCCCGAATCCGCCCGGTCGGAGACCGCGTGCAGCCAGGCGCGCGTGGACTCGATGCGCATTTTCATGTCCATGAGCTTGTGCCGGATCACCTGGTGGTCCACCAGCGCGGTGCCAAAAGTTTTGCGCTGGCGTGCCCAGGCCAGGGCTTCGTCATAACAGCACTCGGCAAACCCCAGGGCCATGGCCGCCATGGACAATCGCTCGCCATTGAAATTGGTCAGGATCATCTTGAACCCTGCGCCCTCCTCTCCCACCAGGTAGCGGGCCGGCACCCGCACACTGTCAAAGCGCAAGTGCGCCGTGTCGGAGCACAACCAGCCCATCTTCTGGAGCGGGCTGCGGCTCAGGCCCACCGCATCGCCCGGCACCATCAGCATCGAGATGCCTGAGGGACCCTTGTTTTTGGCGTCGGTCCGCACGGCTACGGTGATCCAGTCGGCGCGCATGCCGGAGGTGATGAACACCTTTTCACCGTCCACCACGTACGCATCGCCATCCAGCCGGGCGGTGGTGCGCAGCGCCGAGACATCGGTGCCGCCTCCCGGCTCGGTGATGGCCAGAGCGGCGATTTTTCGTCCCTGCAGCACCTCCGGAATCACCTCGTTCTGCAGGGTCGTGCTGCCGTGGCGCACCACGGGCGGCAAGCCAATGTTATGACTGAACAGGCTGGCCATCAGGCCACCGCTGCCACCGTGGCGGGCCAGCGCGATGGTCATGGCATTGCGCAGGCGCCAGGGGCTGGGTGTGCCGCCAAACTCCTCCGGGTAACCCAGGCCCAACCAGCCCAGTGCCGCCGCGCGGGCGTAGAGTTCGCGGGGGAACTCGCCCGCGTCTTCCCAGGTTTGCAGATGCGGGGCCACTTCGGTCTGGATGAACCGGCGGGCGGCGTCCTCCACCAGGGCAATGTCTTCCTGGGCGATATCGGTGTGAAGCATGGTGGGGTCCTGCGTTGAATGAACTGTGGAGGTTCAGCCGCGCGCCGGGCGTTTGGCCACACCCATGGTCTTGGCAATGATGCCCATCATGACCTCGTCGGCCCCCCCGCCAATGGAGCCCAGCCGGGCGTCGCGGTACATGCGTGAGACCTTGTTTTCCCAAGTGAAGCCCATGCCGCCCCAAAACTGCAGGCAACCATCGGGAATGATCCGGCTCAACCGCCCGGCCTTGAGCTTGGCCATGGAGGCCAGTTCCAGCACATCCTGCCCGCCCACATACAACTCGCAGGCGCGGTAGGTGAGCGCACGCAGACTCTCCAGCTCGGTCTTCATTTCGGCCAGCTTGAACTGCACCCACTGCTGGTCGGCCAGCGTGGCACCAAACAATTTACGTTCCTGAGCCCACTCCACTGTCCACTGTATGCAGTTGGACAAGCTTTGCAGGCAGCTCGCGGCGCACCACAGGCGCTCTTCCTGAAACTGCTGCATCTGGTAGATGAAGCCGTGGCCTTCCTGGCCGATCAGGTTGCGCTGCGGCACCCGCACGTTGTCAAAGTACAGCAAGCCGGTGTCGCTGGAGTGCATGCCGATCTTGCGGATCTTGCTGGCCACCTCAATACCCGGCAGCAGCCGGCCGCCTTCACGCAGCGGCACCATCACCAGGCTCTTGTTTTTGTGCGCCGGCCCCTCACCCGTGTTGACCAGCATGCACATCCAGTCGGCCTGCAGGCTGTTGGTGATCCACATCTTCTGGCCGGTGATGAGGTAGTCGTCCCCGTCTTTGCGGGCATGGCTCTTGATGGCGGCCACATCGCTGCCGGCACCGGGCTCGCTCACGCCAATGCAGCCGACCGCCTCGCCGGCAATGGCCGGGGCCAGAAACTCACGTTTGAGTTCTTCACTGCCAAAACGGGCCAGCGCCGGGGTGCACATGTCGGTCTGCACACCAATGGCCATCGGGATGCCACCGCAGTCGATATGGCCCAGGGTCTCGGCCATGGCCATGCCGTAGGAATAGTCCAACCCCAGGCCACCGTAGGCCTCGGGTTTGGTCAGGCCAAACAGGCCCAGCTTGCCCATTTTTTTGAACAGCTCATGGGCCGGAAAAGCCTCGGCAGCCTCCCACTCGTCCACGTGGGGATTGATCTCGGCGTCAATGAAGCGCTTGAGGGTGTTCTGAATTTCGAGGTGTTCGTGCGTGTAGTTCATAGAAATACCTTCGGTGTGGTAGCGCGGTGAAAACCTTCAAACGGCTTGATGGCATCGCGCTGGCGTGCTTTTTCGCTGGCGATCTGCATCGGCCACCCCATGCGCACTTGCGGTCGGGCGCCGTCGATGCGCAATGTGCTGCCACTGATGAAGGACGCCGCCGGGCTGAGCAAGAACACAACACCTGCAGCCGCTTCAGCCTCGGTGCCAAAACGCCCCA
>JAUXQA010000417.1 GCA_030683195.1 Rhodoferax sp.
CAATGAGCTTTTTGAGTTGCTCGCGCGGCGTAAACAAAGGGATGGTGTTGTCGTAGCTCTTGCTCATCTTGCGGCCGTCCAGGCCGGGCAGGGTGGCGACGTCTTCTTCAATTTCAGCTTCGGGCGGCACAAAATGCTCACCATAGCGGTGGTTAAAGCTGTGCGCCATATCGCGCGCCATCTCGATGTGCTGAATCTGGTCACGGCCAACCGGCACCTTGTGGGCGTTGAACATCAAGATGTCGGCGCCCATCAAAACCGGGTACATGAAAAGCCCGGCGCTCACATCAGAGTCCGGATCGTCCCCAGCGCTGGTGTTTTTGTCAACGGCGGCCTTGTAGGCATGCGCACGGTTCAACACGCCTTTGCCAATAACGCAGGTTAAAAACCAGGTGAGTTCAGGGATTTCGGGCACATCCGATTGGCGGTAAAACACCACGCGCTCGGGGTCCAGCCCGGCTGCCAGCCAGCTGGCTGCAATCTCCAAGGTGGATTGCTGGATGCGCGCGGGCTCATTTATTTTGATGAGGGCGTGGTAGTCGGCCAGAAAATAGAAGCTCTCCACATCAGCCGACAAGCTGGCCCGGACCGAGGGGCGGATAGAGCCTACATAGTTGCCCAGGTGGGGCGTGCCCGAGGTGGTGATGCCGGTCAGAAAGCGCGTGGAACTCATGGAAAGAACAGTCGGTAAAAACAATGGGGGGTTAGCCAAAAATCATGGCCAGCGGAGAAAGCAGGATGTTCAGCACGTAGTAGCTCAAAGACATCAGGGGCACCAGCCAAATGGTGCTGACGATGCCTGTGATCACCAGCGCCATCACAATAAAGAATCCCCAAGGCTCAATGCGCGAGACCAGTTCGGCCTGGCGATACGGCAGCAAGCCCACCAGAATGCGCCCGCCATCCAGCGGGGGCAACGGGAATAAATTGAAGGCGAACATCACGATGTTGACCAGCATGCCGCCTTGCGCCATCTTGATGAAAAACGGCTCATTTACGTCAAGGCCGGTCAGGATAAAGAACAAGGCTCCCCACAAAAAAGCCTGCACAAAATTGGCGCCCGGCCCGGCCAGTGCCACCCACACCATGTCTCTCTTGGGGTTGCGCAGGTTGCCAAAGCGCACCGGCACCGGCTTGGCGTAGCCAAACAAAAACGCACCCGAGGTCGCGAAGTACAGCAGCAGCGGCATCAGGATGGTGCCCACGGGGTCAATGTGCTTGAGTGGGTTGAGCGTGATGCGCCCCAGCATGTAGGCTGTGTTGTCACCAAAATGCCGCGCAGCATAGCCGTGGGCAGCCTCATGGACCGTGATGGCAAACAACACCGGCAAGGCATAAATGGCCACGGTTTGAATCAGCTGGGCAATGTCCATTGATCAGGTCTCTCAGGGAGTTGGAGGCTGTGACGCTTTACAGGCCAAGGGCTGCGAGTGAACCGCGCCCCTCGCGAATGACCACAGGTTCTTCGCTGCTCAGGTCGACCACAGTGGTGGGTTCCAGGGCGCAGGCGCCTGCGTCAATGACAGCGGCAATCTGCTTTTTGAAGCGCTCCCGGATCTCTTGGGCGTCATTCATGGGCTCGGTCTCGCCCGGTGGAATCAGGGTGGCGGCCAGCAGAGGGCCGTTGTGCAGGGCCAGCAGCGCCTGCAGCACGGCGTGGTCCGGTACCCGCAAGCCGATGGTCTTGCGCGCTGGGTGGCTCAAGCGGCGCGGGACTTCCTTGCTGGCTTCCAGAATGAAGGTGTAGGGCCCGGGCGTAGCCGACTTGATCAGGCGGTACTGCTGGTTGTCAACCCGCGCGTAGTTGGCAAGTTCCGACAGGTCGCGGCACAGCAGTGTGAGGTGGTGCTTGTCGTCCACGCCCCGAACCCGGCGCAGCTTGTCGGCGGCGGCCTTGTCGTCAATGTGGCAGACCAGCGCGTAGCTGGAGTCGGTGGGAACCGCCAGAACTTCGCCTTTTTCAAGGAG
>JAUXQA010000418.1 GCA_030683195.1 Rhodoferax sp.
TGAGCACCGCATTGCCGTGCGGTTCGCTTATGAATGGCACGACGACTCCGGCCAGTGGTTTCGGTCGTACGGCAATGAAAACTGGGAGTTCAATCCTCAGGGCCTGATGACACGCCGTTATGCCAGCATCAATGACCTGCCCATCAAAGCAGCGGCACGCCAGTTTTTCTGGCCCCTTGGCCGCCGACCGGACGAACACCCTGGGCTCAGCGAATTGGGCTTGTAAGTCAAGCAACTTGCCCAGGGTGGTGCGACCCCATAAGATGGAGGCCCAAGCATTGAAAGGCTGAATATATGAACGTTTCCTCCACCAGCATCGCAAGTGCGTCTTCCCAAGTCCAGCAAGGCACAGTCGCGGAGGCTGCCCAGCTTTTGGTCCTGAAGAAGGCGATGAACATTGAGGCGTCGTCTGCACTCGCTTTGCTTCAAGCAGTTCCCGGCAACTTGCCCTTGGCTACCAGTGGAAATTTGGGGACAAAGGTCAACACCACGGCTTAAGTGGCCCCAGAGGGGGGTGGGAAGAAGAAATGCACTTGATCAGCCCGGGGCACCAGGCTGACGCTGCGGCGCCGCCAAGGCGAACGCATCCAGAGCATCACACCGCGCCACGATGCGACCAATGGTCGGAATGTCCGGCACATTGATCTTGAATATGCCCATGACTTTCACCACGCTGGCCAGGCAGATGTCGGCCATCGTCACCGCATCGCCGTGACAAAATAATCCGGTCGCTTCGTCACTGGCCAGCCGCTGCTCCAAAGCCGCCAGCCCGGTGCCAAACCACTGGGTTTGCCATGCTCGCCAGGCGGCATCATCAAAGCCCGCATGGGCGGTGAGGTACTTTTTGACCCGGGGCGTGATGAGCGGATGGGTGTCCGAGGCCAGCATGCCGACGAGCGAGCGCACCCGCGCGCGGCCATGCAGGTCGGCGGGCAAAAGTGGCGGTGCAGGCTGCAACTCTTCCAGAAATTCCAGAATGGCGGTGGACTGCGTCAGCGGCGCATGGCCCGACTGCACCAGCGCGGGAATACCGCCCAAGGGGTTGATTTGCAGGTATTCGGCGCTGCGCTGTTCGCCAGCGTCCAGGTTGACGAGGTGCTCCCGGGCGGTCAGGCCCTTGAGGTTCAGCGCTACGCGCACACGGTAGGTGGCCGAGGTGCGCCAGAAGGCATAAAGCTCAAAGCGGTGTTCTGACATGTCAGTTGTGTGGTTGGGTGATGCAAAGTGGGCGGTGCGATGGGCTTCAGTGAAGCACTCCATCAATGCAGGGTGAGGGGCAAAGTCGTGGTTTTGACGCGCACCAACGCCGCGCGAACCTCGTAGGGCAAAGGGGCATTCGCGACGATGTTGGCTGCAATGGTGCGGGCCTGCCGTGTGATGGGTTCAATGTAGCGGCTGGTCTGACCATTGATGCTGATGCAGTCGCCTAGCGCATGAATGCGCTCGTTGCTGGTGCGCAGGGTTTGGGCGTCCACGGCAATGCCGTTGGCCCATTCCAGCCCGGCGGTCTGCGCCAGCCTATAGGGGGTTTGCAGGCCGGTGGCGGCAATGACCTGGTCGGCGTCAAACACCTGGCCGCACTCGGTTGTGACCCGGTAGCCTGTAACCAGTTTCTCAACGCCTGCCACCTTGACCTCGCCGACAAACAGGATCGGCAGCGTGCCCCAGGCGCCCAACAGCCGATGACCCGCGCCCTGGGCCGCCCAACGCGCCAACGGTTGGTCCTGCACGTCCAGCAAAGTCACGCGATGGCCGCCCAGCGCCAGGTCGTTGGCCAGTTCACTCCCTACCAGCCCTGCACCCACGATGAGCACGTTGCGGGGTGTCTCGCCCAGAACCCCCCGAAACTTCTCATAAGCATTCAGGTGGTTGATGCGCCAGCACATCGATGCGGGCAGCGTGGGCGTCTGCACGCCTTGTGCCCCCTGTGCAATCACCAATTGCTCGTAACGCAGCGTGCCACGTGTGGTGCGCAATTGCCGGGTGTCAATGCAAATGCGAACGGCGTGCGTGTGGGCCAGTAACCGCACTTGCAGCCGTTGGGCAGCGGCCACGCCGGTCTCTCGGATGTACTTATCGGGTGCTGTCTTTCGCGCCAGTGCGATGGACAGTAGGGGTTTGTCGTACACATCGCCCGCGCAGGCAGTGACCAGGGTGATGCTCAGTGCGGCATCTTGTGCCCGCAAGGCCTCAGCCATTTCCCAGCCAGCCCGGCCCCCACCGACGATCACCACGCCCGGCGACTGGCGGGCGTTGCGCTTGAGCGGCATGGCCGTGGCACCTGCCTGGGCGCGCAGGGCGTCCAGGTTCGGCGGGGCATACAACTCAAAGTCGGACTTGGTCACACCGCACAACGGGCAAGCCCAGTCATTCGGAATGTCGGCGTAGCGCGTGCCTGGGGCCAGGCCGCCGTCCGGGTCGCCGTCCGCCTCGTTGTACACATAGCCGCAGGCGTGGCAGATGTACTGCTGCCAAGGGGCTGTGGCGCACACTTCCATCACCGCTGTGGCTGTGGCACCAAGGGTGGCTGTCCTTGGGTTCATGCCGGCATCTCCTCGGCACTGAGCCGCGTAATCTCTTTGCGCAGGTGCTTGATGGCTGGGGTCACAATGGCCACAAAGTGCGATTCGCGCACCCGCCGCTGTACGGCCGAGCTCATCAGGTAGCCCCGCGCACCCTGGTGCAAGAGCGCGGACTGGGCGGCGCGCAGACACAACTCGGCGCCGTGGGCGCGGGCGTCCAGCACGTCGATGAAAAATTCTTTGGAGGTGTCAAACGGCGTTTGCGCCAGCACCCGCACGCGCTCGGTCAGGGCGTCCAATTCGGCTTGCAGAGCGTGGGGACGGTCTTCCAGAAACTGGTTGACGTGGCCCAGTTGGGCTTCCACGTCCCACATGGAGTCAATCGCACCTTGGGTCACACCCACCGCCATGCCGCATTGCAGCATGACAAAGGCACCGCGGATGCGGGCGATGTACGGTTTGGCGGGATGGGCAATGAGGTTGTCGGCACCCACAAAGTAGTTGTCCAGCTTGAGGGCATAGGTGCCCGTGCCTTCCATGGCCGAAAAGCTGGGGCACTCGCGAAGCGTCACGCCGGGGGCGTTGCAGCGCAGTAAAAACATCAACTCCGAGCCAGCCTCCTTTTCGCCGTCCATCACCGCAGCAATGGCGCCGCAGTAGTGGTCGGCTTGCAGGTTGCTCACCCAGGGCAGTGTGCCGGTAACCTCGTAGCCACCGGGCACCGGTTGGGCCCTGAGCAACAGGCTCTCAATCTGCGCGTAGCTTTTCATGGGGTTGGACAGCGCGGTGCCGCCCATGGTGCTGCCGCCCACATGCTGCGCCAGCACCTCGCCCATCAGTGCGGGGTTGCCTGATTGCTGCAGGTACAGGCCGCAGACGGCCTGGCACCACATCATGAAGCCGGTGGCGCCACACACGCGAGACGCTTCGGCCATGGCCTGAATGGACAGGAAGTAGTCGCCTGCTTGGTCAGCCGTGTCCAGGTGCGCGCTCATGGCGCCAGCCAGGGCGAACTGTCGCAGCACCGCCAGCGGGTAGTGCCCGTCGCGGTCAATGGCCACGACCTGCTCAGCCAGCGGGCCCTGGGCGATGGCCCGCACTTGAGCCAGCCAGCCGTCCTGGGGTGAGGGGGACGAATCAATCACGTCACGGGGCAGGTCGGCAGGGTGCATGGCGGGTTCCTTGGTTAAACGGTGGGTGCGTTGAGCGGGTCAGTCGGCTAGGCCGATGTCAAACGCAATCGGGTTCCGCATGGAGTTGGCTACCGGAGAGTAGAGGTTGGCGTGTTGCACGATCTCGTCCAGTACCTCGCGCGGAGCATCACCCTCTATGTTCACTTTCACCCGAATCGCCTGAAAGCCCATGTCCTTGGGCTCTTTCAAGGCACCACCGGCGCCCCAGGCGGCGGGGTTGCCGATGTCGCCTTCCATGAAGATCTCCAGCTTGGACAGTTTGACCTGCTTCCAGGTGGCTACGGCCGTGATGCCCACTGCCAGGCAGCCGCCCAGTCCCGACAACACAATCTCGCCCGGCGCGGGTGCAGTGTCTTCGCCAAACAAATGCAATGGCTCGTCAACCACCACCGGCGCGTGGTTACCCACATAGCTCAGCGAGCGGTACATGCCCTGCATCTCGGTGCGGACCTTGTTGGTGCCGCGTGAGGCGGGGTTGGCGCGGCCTTTGTCGGCAAAGGTGGCGAGGCCCACGCTGTCGATGGGCTTGAGGTAGGCCTTGACGGTGGTGGGGACAGTGGGTTCTAAAGTGTCAACGGACATGGGGTCTCCTTGTGGATATAAAAAAGAGGTGGTACTGGAGATCGTCCAGCGCTCAGGCGGCCAGCGCCAGGGGCATTGCCTTGGGTTTGAGCAGCGGGGCATCGGTTTCAATCGGCAGCGAGGCGTCGCGTGACCATTCATTCCACGAACCAAAGTACATGCGCACATCCGTGAAGCCGGCTTGCTTGAGGGCCAGAAAGGTGTTGGACGCACGAGCGCCCTTAAAGCAATACAGGTACACCGTGTCGGTGGGCGCAATGCCGGCGGTGGCGCACTCGGCCTGCACTTCGAGTGCTGACTTGAAGACCGGGCCTTGGGCGGACGGCTTCATGAAGCGGTACCACTCGATCCACTTCGCGCCCGGCAGGCGGCCTTTACGCGGGGCAAAGTCCTTGCCGTAGGGCGAGGAACTTTCGCCGGTCCACTCGTCAATATCACGCACATCCAGCAGCTTGATGTCGGTGTGCAGGGCGGCAGCCACATCGTCTTTGGTCAACATCACATCGGCGCCTTCGAGCGTGCTGGGGAAGGTGGTGGCGGTGGGCGCCGGTACCTCGGTGCTGACCGGCAGACCCTGGGCTTTCCAGGCCGAAAAGCCGCCGTTGAGAACGGCAATTTTGGGATAACCCAACCAAGTCAGCAGGTAGTAGCCGCGGCAGGACTGGCCGTAGCCGCTGTTGAGCGCGTCCTCGTAAAACACGGCTGTCTCGGCACCCGAGAGGCCGATATTGCCAAAGCTTTGGGCAAAGTTGTCTTTCAGCGCAGTCAGGCCCTCGGCATTGGAGGTCGCCAGAAAGGTGAAGATTTCACGCAGGTTCACCGCACCGGGCAGGTGGCCGGCTGCATAGGTGTCGGCGTCGCGCGTGTCGATGATGACCAAGGGCTCGGTGCCCATCATGCTGGCGAGTTGCTCGGGAGACACCAGGGTGCTGGACGTATCGGTAATGCGGGTCATGGCAAGGTTCCTTGTGATGGCGCGGCAGATACCGCATTCATCACTTTGCAAAGGACGTGCCAGACTGAGTTTTTTGTCTAATTGAGGCCCTAAAGAACCTGTAGCCGACGTTTTAATTGTCCCTGCTGCTATTTATTAAATAGCAATACATCACGTGCCTGATCAGATGCTTTCGACACAATGTCTACAAATTGTCGCCATTGTGAAGTCCCATCTTCTTCAGCCGGTACCCCAACTGCCGCGCAGTCAGCCCCAGTGCTTGCGCGGCGCGCGACTGGTTGCCACCGTGGGCCGCCAGGGCCTGCTGTAGCTGTGCCGCCGTGTGCGACTGGGCCGGCTGGTAGTCCCGAATCGTGGCTTGTGAGGAGGCTGTAGCGGGTACCACGGTGGGTAGCGACGGGTTGCAGGGCAGCCGTGGCGTTGCCGCGTTTGGCCCTGCGGGCAAATACCTCCGCAACTCCGCCCCGCTGACCAAGGCGCTGTCGGTGAGCAAGACCATACGCTCAATCACGTTGCCCAGCTCCCGGATGTTGCCCGGCCAGGGGTGGTTCTCCAGCATGTCCAGCGCGGACTCAGCCAGGTAGACATTGCGCTGGTTGGCCTGGTTGGTGCGGTTCAAAAAATGCGTCACCAGGCTGCGGATGTCCTCGCGCCGCTCTCGCAGCGAGGGCAGA
>JAUXQA010000458.1 GCA_030683195.1 Rhodoferax sp.
CAAACGGCTCAGTCGGCGCGCCGGGCTGATCAACTCGCGGCGTCAGCGGCGCAAGTAGCCGCCAGGGGCGGGTCTGTGGTGGCTGAGGTGGTGAACACCATGGGTGAAATCAACGCCAGTTCCAACAAGATTTCGGACATCATTTCGGTCATTGACGGCATCGCCTTCCAGACGAACATTCTGGCACTCAATGCGGCTGTAGAGGCCGCCCGCGCCGGGGAGCAGGGGCGTGGGTTTGCGGTGGTCGCCTCCGAGGTGCGCACGCTGGCCGGGCGGTCTGCGCAGGCTGCCAAGGAAATCAAGATGCTCATCAATGCCAGCGTGGAGCGCGTGGAACGCGGCACGCACCTCGTGGCCGATGCGGGCAAGACCATGGGCGAGATCGTCAACTCGGTGCAGCTGGTGAGCACCACCATTGGCGAGATCACCGCGTCGACCGCCGAGCAAAGCGAGGGCCTGGAGCGCATCAATGCCGCTATTTCTGCACTCGACGGGGTGACGCAGCAAAACTCGGCCTTGGTGGAGGAGGGCGCTGCCGCGGCGGAGAGCCTGAAAGAACAGGCCAGCCAACTGGACGATGCCGTGAGCGCGTTCAAGCTGGATCGTAACAACCCGATGCCGATGCTGACGGCCGCCTGATCAGCCGTGGTGTGGGGCCTTCCCCGCCCGCCAGAGGGTTTGTTTGAGTGCGCTGCTTGACGCCTTGTCAGCGCCTGGTAACTGGTTTGACTCCGGCCCCGCGCACCTCCAGTCGGATCTCGTCGAGCAATTTGCCTTGTACATTGGTCAGTTGCACCACATGCCGGCCCGGCCAGGGCAGCCACTGGGCTGCTACGCCGTGAGCCCAGACTTTGCCATCCATAACCCAGCGCAACTGCGTGCCTTCAGCGGTGAAATTCACTCGCTGATGGCTGGGGGGAATATCCGGGTCCAGGGCAATGATGGTGCCGTTGGTGGGCGAGGTGATGCGCCCTGCCTGAATTGGTGGGTGCTTTGACGCTTGTTTTAAGACTTTTTTGCCTCTAGTCGGCGTATCTATTGCATTACTGTAGTCATTTTGTATAGCAAAATGAGGCTGCTGTGTGCCGCTTAAGAACCATTCCTGACGCGCCGCCTCGGTCCCTGCCTTCGTCGTTGGGGTCACATTCGCAGCAGGTGTGCCGGTCGTGAGCGTGCGGGCAGCATCAAACTGCACCGGGGCGCGCACCACGCCGGCTGGCGCCGCTGGCGCGCGGCTGGCCTGGGTCTGGTGCAGGTGGTTCATGACTGTCGCCCAGATGGGTGCTGCGCCGCTGGTGCCGCTCACATCGCGCATGGGCGCGCCGCTGGCGTTGCCTACCCACACGCCCACCGTGTAATGCTGGGACCAACCCACCGCCCAGTTGTCGCGCATGTCTTTGCTGGTGCCGGTTTTGACGGCGCTCCAGAATCGGGTGGCCAGCACGCTGTCCAGGCCAAAGGTGGGCGCGCGGGCGTTGGCATCACTCAGGATGTCGCCAATGATGAAGGCCGCACGCGGGTCCAGCGCCTGCACGGGTTTGACGCGGCGGGCCGAGGTGCTGAGTGTGGTGGGGCTGTTGCGCCCGCCGTTGGCCAGGGTGCGGTAGGCATTGGTGAGCTTGAGCAGAGAGACCTCCGCGCTGCCCAACGCCAAGCTGTAGCCGTAGTAGCCGCCGCTTTCTTTCAGGGGCAGGCCCAGGTCAACAAGTTGCCGGTGAAACGCATCGGGCGAGACCATGGTGAGCAGGCGCACGGCAGGGACGTTAAACGAAGAGGCCAGGGCCGTGCGCGCGGATACCCAGCCCCTGAACTGGTGGTCGTAGTTTTGCGGGATGTACAGGCCGCTGGCAGTCTGCAGTTGCGCGCCCGAGTCGTCCAGCAACGAGGCGGCCGTGATGCGCTTCTCTGCCAGGGCCTGGCCGTACAAAAATGGTTTGAGGGTGGAGCCGGGCTGACGCAGGGCGGTGACCCCGTCCACCTCGGCCGCGGCACTCAGGCTGCCCGACGAGCCGACCCAGGCCAAGACCTCGCCGGTGGCGTTGTCCAGCACCAGCAGCGCACCGTCTTCAACCTGGCGGCCCGCTAACTCCCGCAAGTGTTGCTGCAGCGTCTGCACGGCAAAGCGTTGCAGTGGCGCGCTGAGCGTGGTGTGAATCACCCGCAAGCGCCCACCTTGGCTCGCCGCCAGTCCGTCTTTGCCAGGCACCGACTGGGTGGCGGCGCTGGCGTTGGCGCTGACCAGTTGCTGCGCCACATGTGATGCCATGCCAGCGCTGGCGGCGTAATCCCGGCGCTGCAAGGCGGCAGAGGTGAACAGGTCCAGGGCTTCGCAATCGGCGGGCATGGCCTGGCTTTTGAGAATGCCGCACGCCCGCTGCACCACTTGTGGCACGCTGGCGTTGGGCGCGCGCACCAGGGCGGCGGTGATGGCGGCCTCGCGGTGATCCAGCCCGTGAGGTGCTTTGCCAAAAAGTGTTTGGCTCAAGGCGTCAATGCCCACCAGTTCACCACGTAAAGGCACCAGATTCAGGTAGGCCTCCAGAATCTGGTCTTTGCGCCAGTGGCGCTCCAGCGCCTGGGCCGACCAGGTTTGACCCAGTTTTTGCAGCACGCTGCGCCCGCCCGGGCCACGCCGCAAGTCGTCATCCAACAGGCCGGCGAGTTGCATGGTGAGGGTGGAGGCGCCGCGCGTTTTGGTGTTCCACAGGTTGGCCCAGGCCGCGCTGCTTGCCGCCTGCCAGTCCACGCCGCTGTGCTCATAAAAACGCCGGTCTTCACTGAACACCAGGGCCGTGCGCAGGGCAGGGGACACGTCCGTCAAGCTCACCCATTGCCCCCGGCGCACTGTGAAATCCGTGCGTAGGCGGTGCAGCAATTTACCCTGGCGGTCGAGAATAATGGTGTCCGAAGGCATAAAACTGTGTTTTACAGCATCAAATGTGCCGCTAGCCGACGTAGCATATGCGTGGGTAGCTATCAAAAATAAAGCGATTGTTTGGCAGGCCCAAGGCGCCTGCCGGGCGCTTTGGCTGGGTGC
>JAUXQA010000465.1 GCA_030683195.1 Rhodoferax sp.
TGCGGCGGTGATTGACCTGTGCACCAGAAAGACAAGTGCTCAAGAAATTGCACAGAAGTTGGCAGTGTGCAGGCCGACGCTGTACAAGTGGAAGAATCAACTACTCGGCCGTGAGGCTCCCGCATCCATGAAACCACCTAAGGATTCAGATTCAGCTCCAGATAAGACGCAGCTGACCGACCTGCAGCAGCAAGTCGATTTGCTTCAACGCAACATCCGACGCCTGCAGCTTGAACATGACTTACTGAAGAAGGCCAATGAACTGTTAAAAAAAGGCCTGGGCGTCGCCCCGCAGCTCCTGAGCAACCGGGAGAAGACACTGCTGGTTGACGCCCTGAAGCACACCTATACGCTTGTGGAGCTCTTTGGCGAACTTGACCTGGCCCGTAGCTCTTACTTCTATCATTGCGCCCAGTTAAGAAGAGCTGACAAATACGCGGATGCTCGTGTTGCTATCACGGATGTCTTTCAGAGCAATCACCGGTGTTACGGTTATAGGCGGATGCGTGCAGCACTTGGTCGGCGCGAAATACATTTCTCTGAAAAAGTCGTGCTGCGATTGATGAAGCAGGAATGCTTGACCGTTGCCGCAAACAAAAGGCGTCGGTACGGCTCTTACCTTGGCGAAATCAGCCCAGCGCCGGAAAATCTTATCAATAGGGATTTCCATGCGCAGACACCGAATGAGAAGTGGCTGACCGATATAACGGAATTCCATATCCCGGCTGGGAAGGTATATCTCTCGCCCATGATCGACTGCTTCGATGGATTGGTGGTCAGCTGGACGCTCGGCACACGCCCGGATGCCGAGCTGGTGAATACGATGCTGGACACAGCTATTGAGGCGGTAGCAGAGTTCGAAAATCGGCCTGTCATTCACTCTGATCGTGGTGCCCACTATCGATGGCCTGGCTGGCTCTCACGAATGCACAACGCCAAGCTTATTCGATCGATGTCGCGCAAAGGGTGCTCACCAGATAATGCGGCCTGCGAAGGATTCTTCGGGAGGTTGAAAACAGAGTTGTTCTATCCAAGGAACTGGCAGGAAACAACAATCGAAGAATTCATTCAGATCGTTGACTCTTACATCCGCTGGTAAAACGAGAAGCGCATCAAGGTGTACCTAGGCTCACTCAGTCCCCTCGAATACCGGGCCAGTCTAGGAATTGCTGCATAAACCAGTCCAAGTTTTACGCCGCACCCTCGTTTGTCGATCTTGGCCTGGCGGTAAAGGATGTCGCTGTCTTTGGCTGCGATGGCCACTGCGTGCTACAGGCTTTGCTGAGCCAGCCTGGTGATCAACTCGGCGCTGAGTTCGCGCAGTTGTTCTGCGCTCAGACTCTGGAGTGATTCAAGGGCTGTGAGCATGCCCGATAGTGTGCCCGGGAGAGGTTTTTATGAGTATTGGCGCATGCCCCAATTGACTCAAAAAGGGTAGCGCATCAACATTTCGCAGTGGTCGTTTGCGACTGATTGATATGCGATTCACACCTGAATCGAACCATCACACGACAGTGATAATGCCACCCTCGCCAATACGGCTCCAGGGCAAGCCCAGCACCAGTGCGTCGAGTTGCGGGCGATTCAAATTGACTTGTGTTTGGGCACCCGGAGTTGGCCAGATGAAGTGGCCTTGGTGCAGTCGCCTGGCAGCCAACCAGAAACCAATGCCATCATGCACCAGCACCTTCATGCGGTTGGCACGTCGATTGGCAAAGAGGTAGGCAGTGTGCGGGTGGGCGCCACCAAAGACTTTGACCACGCGTGCCAAGGCTGAATCGATGCCCGCGCGCATGTCCAAAGGTTCGCTGGCGAGCCACACGCCATCTATGCGAATCATGCCAGCACCTCACGCAGCCATTGGGCGCATTGACTTGAGGCTTGTAGGGGCCAGTGAACTTGTACGGTGATGGTGCCCTGCTGGAGTTCAATGCGAATGTCGGTTTGCAGGATGGTGCTCGCTGGTGGCTCGGATTCAAGTTTGACGGGTATGAAGGCCGGGTTTGTGTGAACTGGCGCCAACGTTGTGGCCGTCTTCGGTAGCCGGGTGTCGCGGCTCTTGGCGGACTCAGCCACCCAGCGCCAAGCCAAGTTGGCGTTCAGTCCGTTGGCCAGTGCGACCGCAGCCGTCGAGACGCCCGGCTCAAGGCAAGCCGCTATGACTTGGCGTTTGAATTCATCACTGTAGCGTGCGCGGCGACGTCCAACCTGCGGCATTTGAATTTCTGGAGTGTGCATGTGTCCACCTGAGTTGAAGTGGACACAATGCTCTTAAGAAATTCCTATTCCAACAAGATGACTTCGCCAGCCGCTTACGCTGAACTGTCGAACTCGGGTGACCAGACGCTTACTAAGTAACCTGTATCGAGACGAAAAAAAACGCCCAGTCATTTGACTGGGCGTTTCCGGTTTACTAGCCTGACGATGACCTACTTTCACACGGGAATCCGCACTATCATCGGCGCAGAAGCGTTTCACTGTCCTGTTCGGGATGGGAAGGAGTGGTACCACTTCGC
>JAUXQA010000468.1 GCA_030683195.1 Rhodoferax sp.
CCTGCATGATGAACTGGGCGCCGTCATCAATGGCCGACTTGAGGGCTGTCAGAGCCTCCTCGTTCTGGCCTTTGCTGTCGTAACGCGCCAGCGCCATGGGGCGAGCCACGGCAATACTTCCGTGAGCTGCGGGCATGGTGACGCCACCGCGCGCATTGACGCGCTCGACCGCCCAGATCAAGTTGCGAAAGACAGCCTCACCCGTGTTGGCAAAGGGACCACTCAAGCCCTCGATCATGGCCATCTTGATGGGGGTTGGTGTGGGGGCGGGCTGAGCGATCGCCCCGGTGCTGAAGGCTGATGCCAGTGCCAGAAATTTCAAGGCTCGGCGGGCAAAAATATACATTGAAAACTCTCTCTTGAATACGGCCGCTTCACTCGCAGATTGGAATCAAGCGGTGGTTCATGGTGAACGCCGCGCAGTGTACAAGGAGTTATTTCATGTTTTTTACGACCGCCACCCCTGCCCAATTTCGTCGCCCTGCCCAAGCCAATGTGAGCCGTTCATTGGAGCGCTTTCTGGCAGAGACGCAAGTCGCTGCACGCCAAAAATCCTGCACTGTGGTGCAGGATGACACGTCTTACACCCTGAGTTTTGACGTGCCAGGCGTCGCCAAAGACCAGCTCAACATCGGCATTGAAGGCAACATTGTTCGCATTGAAACCCGCGAAGGAGCGCCTCGCCAATACAAGCAAGCCTATGAGTTGCCTCAGGACATTGACGTTGCCACCAGTGAAGCCAAGCTGGAAAACGGCGTATTGACACTCAAACTAGGCAAGCTGGTACCCGTCAACCGCGTGACGGAGCTAACTATCAATTAAATAGCTTGTAACGCTTTAAATACGCCGGCTAGAGGCCAATTTAATACATATTTACAGGGTATTGAGGGGCCAGCGGGGTTTCACGTCAAAAGCGTAGACCTCGCTGGCTTTTTGTTGACCGGACTGCAGGCGCATGGCAGCGGCCATGGCAATCATGGCGCCGTTGTCGGTGCACAAGTGCAACTCGGGGTAATGCACCCGTACGTGGCGCTTGGCGCACTCGGCGTTGAGTTGCTCACGCAGGCTGTGGTTGGCGCCCACACCGCCCGCGACCACCAGGCGATTGAGTCCGGTGAGCTTCAAGGCGATCAAGGATTTTTTCACCAGCACCTCCACGATGGCCGCCTGGGTGGACGCCGCCAGATCAGCCAGGACTGGCACCGGCAAATCCACCACCTCGCAGGGCATGGCCTGCGCCAGCTTTTTGGCCTGGACCATCACCGCTGTTTTGAGCCCCGCAAATGAGAAATCCAGGTTGTCGCTGCGCAGCAAAGGTCGCGGCAGCTTGAACGCCACCGGGTTGCCCTGCTGGGCCAGTTTGGACAAGGCCGGGCCACCCGGGTAGCCCAAGCCCAGCAACTTGGCTGACTTGTCAAAAGCCTCGCCTGCGGCGTCGTCAATCGTCTCGCCCAGCAACTCATAGCGCCCTACCCCGTCCACTCGCATGAGTTGCGTATGACCACCCGACACCAGCAGCGCCACAAACGGAAATTCAGGTGGGTCTGCACTCAAAAAGGGCGATAACAAATGCCCCTCCAGGTGGTGCACGCCCAGCACCGGCTTACCTAAAGCAGCCCCCAGAGCGCAGGCCACGCCCGCCCCCACCAGCAACGCACCCGCCAAACCCGGGCCGCGTGTGAAAGCCACTACGTCAATATCGGCCAACACCCGCCCTGATTCGCTGAGAACCTGCTGCGTGAGCGGCAGCACCCGGCGAATATGGTCGCGGCTGGCCAACTCCGGCACCACGCCGCCATAGGCCTGGTGCATCTCGATCTGGCTGTACAAGGCGTGCGCGAGCAGCACGGGCACGGCATTGCCGTGCACCTCCACCAACGCCACGCCGGTCTCATCACATGAGGATTCGATCCCCAACACCTGCAAACTTTTTGTCATGGGACGGGAGTTTAGGGGATGACCTGGCAAGGCGTCAGCCCCAATCCCGCGAGGTAAGCCCCAATAGCCACCTCGGCCACCGGCACCAGCTCAAACACCTGCGGTGCCAGCAGCCAGGTGTGGATCAGGCCCACCATCAGCGCCTGCAAACCTTGTGCAGCTACGGCGACGGGCACCTGCAATGGCATGCCTCGACGATCAGCGGCCTCTTGCAGGCTGCGCTGGATCTCGCGCTTGCCGTCGGCATGGGCCTGCACATGGCGGTCCTTGATGGCCATCAGCTCATCAACATACTCCACCTTCAAGGTCGCTACTTCAAAGACCAGGCGGGTGCGGTCGTCCGAGGTGATTTTGCGCATGGTGTCCAGGAGCGAACGCTGGAGCTCAAGGAGCGGGTCCTGAGCCGGGTCGTGGCCTATTTGTTGCATGGCCTGCTCCATGGGCAGGATGATGCGCGCCATCATGGCGTTGAACAGGTCGACCTTGTTGGTGAAATGCCAATAGATCGCGCCCCGAGTCACACCAGCGGCCTGCGCAATGTCCTGCAAAGAGGTGCGCGAGACGCCTTTTTCAGCAAACACGCGCTCGGCTGCATCCAGTAGCTGGGCTTGGGTGGCAAGGGCTTCTTCTTTGGTGCGGCGGGCCATGACGGAGGTCAATTAATGAAAAGGGTTAACCCGTAGGTTGAATATATACATTCGCGATTGTATGTATACTTTGAAATCACACATTTTGTAACCCTTATCGCCCGTCCAGCCTGAACTTGGGACGCTACTCAGACAACCACCATGCCGCTTCACACCAACACTCCCCGTTCACCATCAGGCCCGACGACGCAGCGCAAAGCCTGGCACCAGCCACTCGCTTTGAGCGCTTTGGCCCTGGCGGCTATCCTGGCCGGCTGCGGTCAAAAAGAGAGTGCGCCAGCGGGACCGCCCGGAGGCATGCCGGCGGCAGAAGTGGGCGTGGTGACGGTGGCACTGACCGACGTGGGCCTGATCACCGAGCTGCCCGGCCGCCTGGAAGCCTCCCGCATCGCCCAGGTTCGGGCGCGGGCGACCGGCATTTTGCAAAAGCGACTGTTCACGGAAGGCAGTGATGTGAAGGCAGGCCAGGCCCTGTTTCAAATTGACGCCAGCCCCTACCTAGCCACCTTTGCCAGTGCCCAGGCCGGCCTGGCCCGGGCCGAGGCCAACCTGATGCAAGTCAGTGCCCAGGCCGAGCGCTACAAGCCGCTGGCAGAGGCCAAGGCCATCAGCCAGCAAGAGTTTGTGAGCGCCCAAGCCGCCCAGAAGCAGGCCGAGGCTGATGTGGCCATCGGAAAGGCGGCAGTCCAAACCGCCCGCATCAATCTGGATTACGCCCGTATCACCGCCCCGATTTCCGGCCGCATTGGGCGCTCGCTGGTGACCGAAGGCGCACTGGTGGGCCAGGGAGAAGCCACGCAGCTCGCCGTGATTCAACAAACCGACCCGCTGTATGTGAACTTCACGCAATCGGCCTCTGAGGTGATGAAGCTGCGCCGCGCCATGGAGGCCGGCCAACTCAAGCGCGCGGGCACCCAGGCCGCCAGCGTGCGTGTGGTGCTGGAAGACGGCACCGAATACGCGCGGGCCGGCAGGCTGCTGTTCTCGGACCTGACGGTGGATGCCACCACCGGCCAAATCACCCTGCGGGCCGAGGTGCCCAACCCCGGCGGCGCGCTCCTGCCGGGCCTGTATGTGCGCGTGCGCCTGGAGCAAGCCCAGGCTGGCAATGCCATCACCCTTCCCCAGCAAGCGGTGACCCGCTCACCCCAGGGCGACTCGGTCATGGTGGTCAGTACGGACGGCAAAGTCGCACCCCGCCCGGTGAAAGTCGGTGGCCAACAAAATGGCCAATGGGTGATTCTGGACGGAC